>JARRPN010000207.1:0-14444 GCA_037382875.1 Calditrichaceae bacterium
GTCCTGTCTTAAAAAGGAGTGTTATTATGCTAAAAAAATTGCTTGAATCACTCAAAAAGTTGGGAAACATAGGGCCGGCATTTGACCCGGCCATATTAAATGATTCTGTTGCTATGCAAACCGAGTGGCGCCCGTTAAAAAGCGGCGGAGCAAATTTTAAAACACATAAACTCGTCGAGGTTGGTTATCATCGTCTGGAATTTAGGGCGACCGTCTTTGCCCGAATTTTCTGTATGATCTTTTTATTTGTTGGATTAGCCGTTTTGTTCTTTTTTGGATTGAAAACAATTGACTGGCAGAATCTAACTTCGAACTTTGAAAGTGCGCTTCCATCATTATTTGGTCTGGTATTCGCTGCGGTAGGCGGCCTATTATTATATTTTATGACCAAACCAATCGTGTTCGATAAAACATATGGTTACTACTGGAGAGGGAGAAAAGAGCCAACACAGACATATGAACAAAGCGCAAAAAAGAAAAGTGCACCGCTCTCTGATATTCATGCAATACAAATTATCTCAGAGCATGTGTCCAGTTCAAAAAGTTCATACTATAGTTATGAAATAAATTTGATATTGCATGATGGTACACGACTCAATGTGATAGATCATGGAAAACTTTCAAGTATTAGAGAAGATACCCAAAAATTAGCTGCTTTTTTACGGGTTCCGGTTTGGGATAGTGTTTCCAGATAAATCAGAAATGGAGAAAATTAAATATTAATATTATATTGTATTAAATCATCAAAGATAGGAAGAAGTCATGAAAATATTCATTTCACTAATTATAACTGTTCTAATTTTTTCCTGCCAAATGCAACAACCGGCAACTAATATCCAACCGGCAAAATTATTTACCGATCATATGGTACTCCAACGGGAAATGTCGATAAACATTTGGGGTTTGGCTGATCCCAATGGTATAATTAATATTGAATTTAATGGTCAAATTCAGACAACAGTCAGCGATCAGAATGGTAATTGGAAGGTAACATTAAATCCAATGGATGCCGGCGGCCCTTATGATATGAAAATCTTTGGGCAGGATACCATTGTCATAAATGATATTCTTATAGGTGAAGTCTGGATTGGCTCAGGGCAATCCAATATGGAGATGCCGTTAGCCGGATGGGGCCAGGTAATGAATTATGAGCAAGAAATAGCCAATGCCAAATACCCAAATATCAGATTGTTTCAGGTCTATCATAAACTAGGTTTACAGCCTGAAAAATCCATTCCGGCAGATGGATGGAAAGTGTGTACACCTGAAAACATCCCCGAATTTTCATCAACGGAGTATTTTTTTGGAAGAAAACTATATAAAGATTTAAATGTACCCATAGGTCTCATTCATAGCTCCTGGGGAGGAACAATTATTGAAGCCTGGATGAGCTCACAGGCGCTATCGGATTTTCCTGAATATCAGGGTCAGATTAATCAGCTTAAAAAAATATCGAAACGATATGAAGAAAAATATAAAGGTCAAAAATTAGAATCTATGTTTGCAGTAATGATGAAGGAACGGGATAAAGAAATTAATGAGAAGGAACGTGGAATAAACGATCCCGTTGCAAAATGGTCCGAAGTTGATATTGATATGAGTCAGTGGAAAACCATGCAATTACCAGACCTTTGGGAAAATCAAGGATTAGCCGGATTAGATGGAATAGTCTGGTTTCGAAAGGAAGTTGATCTCCCGAAATCCTGGGCAGGGAAAGATCTTACTTTGCATATCAGCGCTGTTGATGACATTGATAGTACTTTTTTTAACGGGGAATTTATTGGAACACACAATGTATATAATGAACCACGTGTTTATTCAATTCCCAAAGATTTAGTAAATACAGGCAAAAATATAATTGCCATTAAAGTTCGTGATGATCAGGGTGGCGGCGGCATTTGGGCTGATCCAAAGCTGCTAAAAATAAGTCTTAATGAATCAAAGAGTATTTCACTGGTTGGCGAATGGTATTATCGCGTGGGCTTAGATTATAATGAGCTTGAAAATTTAGGAATTAATCCAAATAATCCAAATTATCCTACTCTTCTCAGCAATGCCATGATTGATCCGTTAATTCCGGTAACTTTCCGTGGAGTCATTTGGTACCAGGGTGAATCGAACGCAGGCGAAGCTTATAAATATCGTTCATTGTTTCCGGCATTAATCCGGGATTGGCGTCAACGCTGGGGAGAAGGTGATTTCCCATTTTTGTTTGTACAGTTAGCTAATTACAAAGAAATTAAACCTCAGCCGGCTGATGATGACTGGGCAGAATTGCGCGAAGCTCAGCTGATGACCTTAAGCGAACCCAATACCGGTATGGCTGTGACCATCGATATTGGCGATGCTAAAGACATTCATCCTAAAAATAAACAGGAAGTTGGCCGCAGATTGGCTTTAAATGCATTAAAAATTGCTTATGATAAAAATGTGGTCTTTTCCGGACCGATATACAAATCGATGAAAATTGATGGCGATAAAATTCAATTAACATTCGATCATATTGCTGATGGGCTCAAGATAGCTAATGGAAAAGTTCTAAAAGGATTCAGCATTGCTAGTGCTGATAAACAGTTCGAATGGGCTAAAGCGAAAATTGAAGGTGAAAAAGTTATTGTTTGGAATCCTGATATCAAAAACCCTGTAGCTGTTCGCTATGCCTGGGCATCCAATCCGATATGTAATTTAGCCAATTCAGCAGACTTGCCAGCCTCGCCATTCAGGACTGATGACTGGCCTGGAATCACAAAATCAACCAATTAATATAGAGTTTAATGGCTTGAAAACCCCTTGCATTTCAAAGTATATTAGCGTATAATTACGAAAACGATTTCGTAAAGTTAATTATTCAAATTAACTATAAATGCTTTATTATTATCGGATAGCTTGCAAAATTTTTTTATCTTGCAGTTAATTCTAATAAAAGTCTAATAACATTGGTCACATTGAGCGAAAATAAGAAAAAAATAAATGTCTCATCTAAAAAAGTATCTAAATCATCAAATGATAACCACGACACAAGTGCAGGAGCACAAAAGAATATATATAAATTTACCTCTTTACAAAATCATTTTTCCGGTTCTTTAGATAAAAATTTAAAATTAAAACCTACCGAAAATATTGGTGTTATATTCTGCCGAGAATCACAACCTCTGTCTGGTAATCCGTTTTATTCGCGTGTACTTGAGGGCATCGAAGCTGAAGCAGTGCTTAACAATTATAACCTTATCTTACAATTGCTACCAAATGATTACAAGGGGATTCTTCCAAAAATGATCCGAGACATTCAAGTTGATGGTGTTATTTTGGTGGGAGTAATGTGTGATGATTTTATTAGACAATTAGCGGAACTTAATATTAAAAGTGTACTTGTAGACTCTAAAATTCAATTTAAAAAAATGAGCCAGGTACTTATTGATAATGAATATGGTGGGTTTCAGGCAACCCAACACTTAATCGGATCAGGTCATAAGCGTATTGGTTTTATTTCTGGAGATTTAGAGCGACACAGTTTTAATCTTCGTTTCAAAGGATATCGTAAAGCTCTAGAAACTAACCAGATTGCTTATGACGAAAGCTTAGTTGTATCCGGTGGAATTGAGAAAGGGTATGAACATACCATGCAATTACTCAAATTAGATGAGCCTCCGACCGTAGTGTTTTCTGCTAATGATATTAACGCAATATTCGGATATAAAGCTATATCTGATGCTGGTTTAAAAATTCCAGATGATATAAGCATAATAGGTTTTGACGATATTCAAATGGCAAAAATTTCAAATCCACCATTGACAACCATACGTGTTTATAAAGAAGAAATGGGATCGATTGCTGTTCGTATTTTGCTACAAATTTTACGTAATGAAATCAATAAACCGATTACAACTATGATACCAGTTAAACTAATTGAGCGAAATTCTGTCAGTAAGGCAAAAAATAAAGAGTAAGCTTACTAACTGATTAAGTATAAAAAAGAATTAAAGATGTGATAATAAAGGCGTGTAATGGAAATTAAGACAGTTGAGCAATTTTATCAGTGTGTAGAAGAAGATTTGTTCAATAATATTAGTTCATTCTGGTTGACAAAAACAAGAGACAATGAAAAAGGTGGTTTTTTGGGTAGGATCATGAATGATTTAAGTATTGATAGGGATGCTAATAAAAGTCTCATTTTAAATGTGAGAATTTTATGGACATTTTCGAGACTTTATAGCTTCAGGGAAAAAACTGAGTATATGAATATGGCTCGTTTTGCCTATAACTACATTAAAAAATATTTTTATGATGAAAAGTATGGCGGTATGTTCTGGATGGCAGATTGTAATGGTAATACTATTAATGATAAAAAGAAAATATATGGCCAGGCATTTTCAATTTATGCTCTATCTGCGTTCTATGCAATTTCTAATGAACAACAAATTCTTGATGAAGCTATTGATATCTTTAACTTGGTTGAAAAACACGAAAAAAAGTCGATGAATACACACTTACATTTGATGGAAGCCTTAACCTCTTTATATAAAGTCTGGCCAGATAAACGCTTAAAACAAAAGTTGCTTGATTTAATTCATGTTTTTAAAAATTATATTGTTGATCAGCATACTTTTCATTTTAAACTGTTTTTCGATGATGCTTGGTGTTCGAAATCTCAAGGGGTTTCTTTTGGTCACGATATCGAAGGGAGCTGGTTGTTATGTGAAGCAGCAGAAGTGTTAAACGATGAAGAATTGCGCAAACAAATTAATTCATTGGCTATAAATATGGTTAAAGCGACGATTTCAGAAGGAATAAGTGATCATTATACTATCTATTCTGAGAGAAACGGAAATGGCACGATTGACAGCAAATCGGATTGGTGGCAGCAAGCAGAAATGGTTGTTGGTCTTGTTAATGCATTTCAAATTACAAAAGATAAGTATTTTCTTAATTTGGCGATGAAAAGCTGGCAAGCAATTGAAGACTATTTTATTGACCGGGAATATGGTGAGTGGTTTTATGCAATTAATGCTAAAGGGTATCCAGACAGGACGCAATATAAAGTATCGGAATGGAAAGGGCCTTATCACAATGGCAGGGCTTGTGTGGAGTTGTTAATTAGACTGAAACACTATTTAAAATAGGAAAATTTAACAGATATATTTTTTACTGAAAGACCGATACATAGGTATTAATCTTAAAATCAGTAATTTGCTCAAATCACTCATTTTTCAACATCATCAATCTGATTTGTATTTACAGGTTCATTTTTTAAATAATTTATGGTCATCCAGATGCCAATTGCAGATAAAAAAATACCAGTTACACTCAACCACAATGGCTGAAATTCAGGAGGTCCGGAAAGACTGTCAGAATATCCTTCTATTGGTAGATAACGTAACGCTATAATAGGCATTAAATTGTTCAAGCCATGGCCGATTACACTGAGCGTTAAATTCCGTGTTAAAACAAACCACCAGGCATAAACAGCACCAAGGATAGCCGCACCAAAAAATTGCCAGGGATTCATATGAAAGAATCCAAAAAGCAAAGCAGTAAATACGATTGCCTTTGTCGCACCATATCGTTTTTCATATCCGTTTAAAAATAAACCACGAAATAAAAATTCTTCACTAAAAGCAGCCACCAACACTACAGTAAATAAGGAGGCCCACAAAGATTCCTGATTGGCAATTAAATCCATGAAAATTTTTTCAATAGATTCTGGTATGGGTATAAGGATACGTACCAAATTATCTAAATCAGAAAGAACAATACTAAATCCCAGGGAGGTTATTATCACAGTTAACAATTGAATACCATTTATTTTGTTTAGAGGGAATAGATCCTGGAATGAAATTTTACTAACTTTCTTACCAATCAATACTACAATTCCAATGGAAATCAGGTTAATAAAACCAAGTGTGGCGGGATGTGTAATCAAATCTACCTTCATAATAAAATTGATTACAACAATTGGAATTAGAAGAATTACCTGAATTACAACGACAATGACTAATAATAAAACGGATTGCCAAAATCCGGGATAAGACTTTTTTTCATTCATAGAGTTATCCTGATTTATTTTTATCAATAAAAAACTTTATAATCCCATATAAGCTGATTAATAACCAAAAACTCTCAATAATAAATGCAGAAATATTAAATTCAAAAATTAGTGATATTATTATTAACATGGCACCAAGAGCATTTAAGGATGAATAAAACAGTGAATTACTTTTAATCCTGCTTAACTGCAGTAACAGATACATAAGCACAATAAGCACAACACCAATCGTCCCTAAAAAATCATAAAATGAATAATTCACTGCATAATACTCCAAGATATATATGGGTTTACTTCTTTAATTGACTTAAAATATTAACCGCTTCTTCAGCTCTATCTACAGGTACGAACAGATGATCATGATAATACGCTGAAACCGGATTGACGCCGATATTATACTTAGTGAGTTCACCTGTAATTTTTGCTAAGAATCCAACTGCATTTAAACTTGAATGAATATTCAATGTGATCATTCTAAAAACAGATTCATATTGAACTGAATTTAAGTCAGCTTCATTACGATTGAGAATTACCGACGTGCCTTCTTTTTCTGTAAATGTACAGATTGGGTTCAATTTATTAATTTGCTCTTCTTCCAGATTTGCAAAAACAAATTCACTTTCTATTAATTCAAGCTGGATATTTTGCATTAATCGTGATAAATCGGTCTCTCCTGACATGGCTTGCTCTATATTAAATTATTTATACATTTTGAATTTTTTAATTTGTATTTTATTGGCGGGCATTATACTGATTGCCGCTCCTCCCCCCTCAACAAGGTGTAAATTTAAAACGGTTTTACTATCCACAAGAAAATGATCGCAATTTTAAAACGGTTTTACTATCCACAAGAAAATGATCAATTTCGTATTTCATCGGATTCTTTTTCCAGTGAGCATCCTTAGCGTCCCGATAAATGGATGCAATATATTTTGTTTTAGGATTCAAAAAGTCCAATGAAATATTCATATCTCTTGTATTCTCATCGGTGATGGAGCCAACGAACCAGTTTTCACTGTTTTTAGCTTTACGAGCGATGGTAATATAATCACCGGGTTCGGCAGTAAGGATTTTTGTGTCATCCCAGTCTACTGGAACATCTTTAATAAACTGAAAAGCATCCATATGTTTTTCATAGTTTTCTGGCAGATCAGCCGCCATCTGTAAAGGACTATACATGGTTACATAGAGAGCTAATTGTTTAGCCAGGGTTGTATGAACCTGTTCACCGTCAGTTTTCCCATAATAATCCATTGTTATTTGAAAAATACCAGGTGTATAATCCATTGGTCCGCCCATAAGTCGTGTAAAGGGTAGAATGGTTTCATGCTCAGGTGGATTGCCGGAACTCCAGGCGTTAAATTCATTGCCGCGTGCCGCTTCACAGGCTAACCAGTTCGGGAAAGTACGATGCATACCCGTTGGGCGGGCAGATTCGTGCATATTGACCATAATTTTATATTCAGCTGTTTTTTCTGCTACCCGGGCATAGTGATTGACCATCCATTGCCCATCATGGAATTCACCACGTGGAATGATTTTGCCAACATACCCAGTTTTTACCGTATTATATCCATATTTTTTCATAAATGAATAGGCATTATCCATTCTTCGTTCATAATTAGTAACCGAGCTGGCCGTCTCATGATGCATAATTAATTTTAATTTTTTATGAGCGGCATAAGTTTGCAATTCATCTATATTAAAATCAGGATAAGGCGTTACGAAATCAAACACGTTTTCTTTCCAGGTACCAAACCAATCCTCCCAACCAATATTCCAGCCTTCTACAAGCACAGCATCAAAACCGTGTTCAGCAGCAAAATCGATGTAGCGTTTTGTGTTCTCTGTTGTTGCACCATGCCTGCCGCTAGGTTCAAGTTTTGACCAATCAATCAGATCTAACTTGATATTTCCAATATCCGAATAATTCCAGCTCATAGTGCCAACATGCATTCCCCACCAGATGCCGATATATTTTTGAGGTTTAATCCAGCTTACATCATCCAATTTACAAGGTTCATTCAGATTAAGTATTAATTTGGATGCAAGTATATCTTCAGCCTTATCACTCACAATGATGGTCCGCCAGGGCGTTTGAGCTGGAGTTTGTAAAAAAGCATCGTTACCAACTGCATCCGGTGCAAAAATGGAGGTTAGTATATGTTCTTCTTTATCAACCAGTAATTGCATAGCAGGATAATCAACCAACGCAGCCTCATGAATATTAACATATAAACTATCGGTTGTTTTAATCATTAGAGGGGTTTGAACAGCATTATCTGCATATATCATTCTTGTACTAATTTCAATGGCATCCAATCCCCGGGTTGCATCTACTTCACTCATGGGAGTTGTAGCATAAGTATGTTCATTGCTGTCATAGTCACCCGGAAGCCAGAATAGAGTATGGTCATCGGTTAGGTTAAACTGGGTGAGCTCGTCGGCAATAATAAAATATTGTAGTGCATCCTGACGGGGAAACTCATATCGGAAACCAAGACCATCGTCAAAAAGTCGAAAACGTAAAATCATTTTTCTATCATTTATATCTGTTTGTTTTAAAGTCACTGCAAATTCATTATAAGTATTATTAATGGATTTTAATTGTCCCCATACAGGCTGCCATTCCAAATCCACATGGTCTGAATCAATTTGTGCTATAATAAAATTGTTTCTAAAATCTGGTTGATCTTTTAAGTCGATAATAAGTCTGCTTGGTTCAATAACAGTTTTATTTTTATAAAAAAGTTGATACTCCAATTCCGATGAATCATTTATATTGAAGATAAGTGTTAAATCTTGGTTGGGAGATTTTATGGTGTATGTATTTGCTGAAGCAAACAAGAAATTAAAACAAAAAAGAAAAAGGACAGTTTTGTGCATTGAACTCTCCTATTAATGATTATGGAATTGGATGATGCGTGTGAATTTAATCCACTATATTATAATATATGAAAAATTGTAATTATTTTCCGCTTAAAAAGTGATTCTTTCCATATTTTATTGATATCGCACCCCCTAAGTCAAAAAGCTCTATAATTTCCGATCTTTCTTTGGACAGAGATCAATTATAAACTTTTCCTCAGCGCATTAATACCGAATTTTAAAAATCATAAATTTTTAATCGTACTTGATATGAATATTTTTTTCTAAAAAAAGTGTTGCATTATACACCTACAAAACAATAAATTACTTAATCACAAATTTTTTCTTGGAGGAATACAATGGATGAAAAATTACTAAAACACGGATCACTTTGCTGGTTTGAGCTTATGACCACAGATGTTTCTGGTGCAAAAAAGTTTTATAAAAACCTTTTAGGTTGGGAAATGAAAGATCAGCCAATGGATAAATTTACGTATACGGTTGTGAGTGCAAATGGCGATGAGGTTGCTGGAATTATGACAATGCCCGAAGATTCAAAGGAGATGTCGCCAGTATGGGGAATTTATATTACGGTTGATAGTATGGATAAAACCATTAATCAGGCTAAAGAGCTCGGCGGCACAATTCTGATCGAGCCGAGAGATATTCCTAATGTTGGTAAATTTGCTATCATTCAGGATCCTCAGGGCGCCTGGTTTGCTCCTATTGAATATTTAGGTATGAAATGAGAATTATCTGATTAAATTTAGAGGCAGGTATATAAATTCTCGACCTGCCTCTTTATTCAATTTGAATATCCCCATAACTCTCAATTTCATCTATTTCTAAAAAGGCTCTATATAATCCGCTTTGAAGATCAATACCAAAAGTGCTTATCAGATTCCAATTCGCAGAGTATATTCCAGCACTATGTTTTCCATTTATTAAAAAATTTCTCAATCGTCTGTTTTTATTTAAAATTTTTAATTTTATCCTTGATATTTTAATATTAATTGGTTTAATCATTTACTGAATATATTTCAGTAACCATTTCTTTAAACCATGGTGGTTTTGATAGTACAGCATATATTAATATGATCGCTGTTATAGGAACCGGAATTATGATATCAACTAATGCGAAACAGCATAAATAAAGAATTAGTTTTGTTTCGAGTTTCATATTTAAATATCCTGTTAAATCTTAAAAGTTATTAACCTCTAAAAGCGAAAGTTTTGGATTTTTAAAAAAGTTAGTATAGAATTATTATATTTATCAGATTTTTTCAAGCGTTGTATTTCCAAATTTCCTATCAGAATTTACAGAATAAATTTTTATAAAAAATTATTTTTACAAATTTTAATCAAACACTATATTAATCACCATGATTTGAGTTATTGTAAATATTCCTAGAATCTTTGTCGGAGCAATGATGAATAAAATAAATTTTCTTTTTGGTATCCATAACCACCAACCGATTGGTAATTTTGATTTTGTTTTTGAAGAAGCTTTTCAGAAATCATATTTCCCTTTTATAGATATTTTAGAAAAACACCCTAAAATAAAGATAGCCGTTCACTTTACAGGTATTTTGCTGGATTGGATTGAAGCCAATCATCCAGATTATCTTAATAAAATAAAAAATATGGTTAGCAATGGACAGATAGAGATATTATCCGGAGGATTTTATGAGCCAATATTGGCTGTCATTTCGAGAGAAGACCGTTTTGGTCAAATAAAGAAATTAAGTGAAACGGTTAAGCGACATTTTAATTGCGAACCGGAAGGTATGTGGCTGGCTGAGCGGATCTGGGAGCCAACTTTACCCAGTACTCTTGCAGAGGCGGGGATTAATTACACAATACTTGATGATACCCATTTTAAATACGCCGGTCTTCACGAAGAAAATTTGCATGGCTATTATATGACCGAAGACCTCGGAAATACAGTTAATCTTTTTCCTATCAGTAAACGTCTGAGATATGCAATACCTTTTGAGGATCCCCAGGCGACAATTGATCACTTACAGCAATGGGCTACAGAAGATGGGCAAAATATGATTGTATTTGCTGATGATGGTGAAAAATTTGGCGCTTGGCCGAATACCTATGATCATGTATATAAAAATGGCTGGCTGGACCATTTTTTCACAAAGCTGGAAGAAAATTTGGAATGGATCAATATCCTTCATTTTAAAGAAGCGTTAAAACAAATTAAACCGTTAGGGAGAATTTATTTACCGACTGCTTCTTATGCGGAAATGGGAGAGTGGTCCCTCTTTGCAAAAGCATCTGAGGAATTTGTAAATTTTGAACATTACCTTAAGGATATGGGTGTTTACGAAAACAATAGTGTATTTATACGAGGGGGATTTTGGCGAAATTTTCTTGCGAAGTATCGCGAAGTAAACGATATGCATAAAAAAGCACTGCATATCAGTAACAAATTACGTCAGTTGCCTGAAAAAACTCAGGAAAAACTATACAAAGCATTTGACCATATATGGGCCGGGCAATGTAATTGTCCTTACTGGCATGGTGTATTTGGCGGCATATATTTAAGTCACATCCGGGATGCTATCTACTCAAATTTAATTGAAGCCGAAAAAGAATTGGACAAAGTAGTCAATCGGAAGTTACCAAAGATTGAGGTTGTGGATCTAAATGTAAATGGATATGATGAAATTCTGATAGAAACAAAAAATATAAATATGTATCTGGACTTAAAAGCGGGAGGTTCGATATATGAACTGGATTACAAACCGTTGTCAAAAAATATATTAGATACGATGACCCGGAGACCTGAGGCCTATCATAATAAACTGAAAGACGCCATATCTCCCGGTGAGGATCAAGGAAAAACGGCTAGTATTCATGACATCGTCATGGCAAAGGAAGCCAACCTGATGGATAAATTACACTATGATTTCTATGACAGAAAAGCATTAATTGATCATTTTATTGATCCAAACCTAGACCTGGCCGATTTTGCGGCATCCCGCTTCGAAGAGCAAGGTGATTTTGTCGAAAAGCTATATTCACTTGATAATAAACAAATCCGGGGAAATCAGGTTATTGTTAATTTGAGCAGAACAGGTAATGTGCTTGGCAACCAATTATCGATCAATAAATCAATAATGCTTGATGACTCAACTGGTACAGTAAAAATTGTATATCATCTGGAAAATCACTCAGGGGAAGTAATAAATACCCGCTTTGGTGTGGAATTCAATTTTGGTTTACAAGCTGGTCATGCGGATGATCGCTATTATCATATTAATGGGAAAAAGCTGGACGATTTTTATCTGAATAGCACCGGGATTATTGAAAAATCTACAGAATTGAGCTTGAGGCTTAAAACAGAAAACGATTGTACATTTTGGCGATTTCCAATCGAGACTATATCTCTATCGGAAGCAGGATTTGAAAGGGTATATCAAAATTCTGTTGTAGTCTTGCTATGGAATCTGGAATTAGATAATAATCCGATGAAATATAATATTTATTTTAAAATAAAAGCCGTTGATTAATTTTCATATTTATTTTCATTTAAGATTAGAAATATAATCTATAAAAATGATTCCAAATCAATAATCTTAGAGTTAATCTTATTAAAATTTCAAATCAACATCACTACAAATTATTGATTCCGATAATTCACTCCGTTTTATTTTAAGGAATAGATCAATCACTTTACCAAATTCACCTTCAATAACGCCATTGCCCTCTGATGTAAATTCATGAAGCGGTGCATATCCACCTTCCATGCCTTCACCATCTTTATCGACTTTTTCAACAGGTTTATAGTTTTTAACATTTAAGCCATTAGGCAGATTAGAAAATAAATCTTCAGCTTCTTTTGCTAATTTTTCATTATAGATTTTATAACTGAATGAGAATTTTGCTCCTTTTATTTCTTTCATCGAGCGAATTTTCATATCCGTTTCTTCTTCATAATACTCAATGGCCTTTTTAAATTCATCTATCAAATCACCTTCAAGACAAAAATGAACGTGATTTTCCATTTCAAAGAATTCCTTCAAAAATTCTTTTAAAGTTTCGCGTCGGATACCTGATTTCCGGTGAAAAAAGAATGATCCCCCTGGTTTTTCAGAAGCTAAAAATCCAAGCACAAATCCCCGGACAAGCATAAAATTGCCTTCAAGTACTATTTCATAAAATTTCTGACTCATTTTAACTTTCCTTACATAAATTAAAATTCAATATTTAACTTTCTTTGCACTTTAATTTTTGCCGCAATCATCTCCCCGTGTTCTAATCCGAGCAATGTACTGATTTTATGGATTAACCGATTTTCAAATTTATCTACTTTGCCATCAGTATAAATTAATATCCACAGTTTTTCAAGAATATCAATTTTTTGTTCTCTAGTAAAATTGGATTTAATTAATCCGGCAAAAGTCCAAATATCAGTTTTATTCTCGCGTTCATCCTTGGCAAGCTCTATTAAATCATCAACTTCCGTAGAATCAAGATTGAAAATTTCAACAAGTGTTTTTGCAATCTGTTTTTCTTCATTTCCACTATAATCAAAATCAATATATGCCATTTCCAGGAATAAAACAGCTGTAGCAACTTTCAGTTTTTGATCTAGCTGATCTGGAGTACTTTCCTGTTCGGAAAGAATAAAATTGGATTTTATAAATTGTTCTATCTTACTTAACATTTGATTTACTCTAGTTTAGAATAACACTTAAAATTAAAAAAAGTAATAATTTAAGGCAAAATTATTATGACTTAAAATATTGGTTATTTAGATATTAAATCTATATAAGCTACTCTCAATAAATGATCAGCATCAATATTAAAATATTCTAATAACCATTGCACTTTCTGATTATTGGATTCTATTTGTTTCATATCATCTATAACGGCTTCAAACTCAATAAAATTGCCTAAACTTTCAACCTCGTCCAGATGAATGCGGACATTTTCAAAAATATAGATTAATCGTCGTTTTTTAACCTCACCCCTTACGCCGAGTATATTACTAAGCAGATTTTTTGTTTTTTGTGGATCTGAAACAGGAAGCAAATCGTAATCCGATTGTTTAGTCCCTTTCTCATCAGAGCGTATATAAGGTATAAGAATACTTCCATACAAATTGGACTCGCGTAGTTTCAATCGACCCTGAGGAACTATGTAAAAAGTATCCGTTTGATAATCTTCACCTTCAAAAGAAACCGGAAGTTGCACTAGTTTAGATTTGAACAAATCTAAATCGTCATAGCGTGCTTTTATTTCTATATTCAATCCCAATTCAAGATTTCTCACGAAGACGCAAAGAACGCAAAGTTATATAGAAACAACGTTCTATGTTTTTACGGTAAACTGTCACTGCCCACTGCTAATTTTAATTTATTAAAATCTTCCGTTTTTTAAACGCTTCCTGGATAGACTTTTAATGCTTCGGCAAGAATGTGCATTGCTTTTTTAATATCATCCACATTGAGGACATAAGCAATTCGGACTTCATCTTTACCTAATCCTGGAGTCGAATAAAATCCATCAGCAG
>JARRPN010000207.1:14452-15776 GCA_037382875.1 Calditrichaceae bacterium
GATAATCTGTCAATAGCCATTGGGCAAAATCGTTGGCATCTTTAACCGGCAAGCGCACGACCATATAAAAGGCACCCTTAGGATTGGGGGCTACAACATCAGGAATTTCCCTTAGCAATTGCACCATAGTGTTTCGCCGCTCGGTGTATTCCAGATTAACTTCATTAAAATATTCTATAGGTGTATCGATGCCGGATTCAACACCAACCTGTTCAATGCTCGGCGGACATAATCGGGCCATACCAAATTTTAATGCTGTATTAATAATTTCTTTATTCTTTGATACAATCATACCGATACGTGCGCCACAGACGGAATAGCGTTTGGAAACACTATCCAGCATAATTACCCGATCTTCAATACCTTTTAAATGCATGGCTGTTGTGTGTTTTAAACCATCGTAAGTAAATTCACGATAAACCTCATCAGATAGTAAAAATAAATCATGCTCGAGGACTATTTTACGTAAGGCTTCAAGCTCAGCTTCAGAATAAACATATCCGGTTGGATTGTTAGGATTACAGATTAAGATAGCTTTTGTTTTAGAAGTAATTTTTTCCTTTATGGATTCAATGGGCGGCAATTGAAAATCATTTTCAATATAGGATGTAATCGGTACGACTTTAACACCAGCCTCAACAGCGAATCCATTATAATTAGTATAAAATGGCTCCGGAATAATTATTTCATCACTGGCATCACAGATCGCCATCAATGTAAAAATAATGGCTTCACTACCACCGGTCGTAACAAGAATCTCTGAGTAATCCAAATGTATATCAAACCGTTCGTAATATTTGACTAATTTTTTACGCAGCGATGTAAATCCTGCAGAAGGACCGTAAGCAATAATTGGCATATTCAATTTTTTTATGGGGTCAAGAAAAGAATCCGGTGTTTGTATATCCGGTTGTCCAATATTTAGATGATATACATGCCTGCCTTTTTCAACAGCCTGATCAGCGTAGGGCACCAGGCGCCGAATTGGTGATGAAGGCATGGTTTGTCCGCGACGGGAGATAAATTTCATTTTATACATCCTTTATTAGGATACAGATAAATATTTTGCATCGATGAAAATATAAAGGAAAACATTCAGGTTATCAAATAGATAATATCAATGTTAGATAAAGAAATTCGGGAATCTGATTTTTGGGATAAATAATTGAATCACCATAGTCTAAATCATAATAAAAGTGTTAGACAACTGGTGATTGTTCTTAAAATTGGGAAAATGGAGCCGATAATAATCATTGATGGAGAAAAATCAAAATTCAGGATAGATATTTATTGAATTCTAATTGAGCTAACTGCAATAAATATA
>JARRPN010000208.1:0-4463 GCA_037382875.1 Calditrichaceae bacterium
GCTGGATGTTATACTTGGTGAGTTTCTCGTCAAAATTCTTAGTGTGCATACCGGCAATCTCCGCGGCTTTGTTGATGACTCCGTTGCTTTGTTCAAGCGCCTGAAGCAGGTAGTGATTTTCAAAATCCGAAACAACTTTTTCCTTGGCTTCCTTAAATGTGAGATAGGTAACCTTGGTCGTGGGAGTATATGTTGGTCTGGAAACCCGAATCTCTTCCGGTAATAAATTAGCCTCAATAGTCTTGCCGCTGCATAGAATCACAGCGCGCTCTATAATATTTTCCAGTTCCCGTACATTGCCAGGGAAGTCGTAGTTGGAAAGATTTTGTCTGACTTCTTCGGAGAGTTCAGCAACCGGCTTTTTCATTTTTTGAAAAGCATTACGCAGGAAATAGTCAGCGAGTACAAGGATGTCGCTTTTCCTTTCCCGTAAAGCCGGCATTTTAATCTGTATTACATTGAGGCGATAGTACAAATCCTCGCGAAATTCGTTTTTTGTGACCAGTTGTTTTAAATCCGGCTTGGCGGCTGCAACAATGCGTACATCGCAGGTTTTTGTGGTTTCACTACCAAGCATTATGAATTCCCCGTTGTGCAATACACGCAATAGTTTGACTTGCAGGGCAGGACTCATGGTATGGATTTCATCGAGAAAAAGCGTGCCGCCATCCGCCTGTTCGAATTTGCCTCTATGACTTTTTAGTGCACCGGTAAAGGCGCCTTTTTCGTATCCAAAGAATTCCGATTCCAGCAGGTTTTCCGGGAAAGCACCACAGTTGATACAGATCAACGGATTGTCTCTGCGGGAACTGTTGAAGTGAATAGCGCGTGCTGCGAGTTCCTTACCGGTGCCTGACTCCCCTTCAATAAGTACAGTCGCATCGCTTTCCGCCACCTGGGAAATCATTTCCAGCACGTCCATCATTTGTGGTGAATTGCCAATAATCTCCTTAAAGTCGTAGCGGTTGCGAAGCTGTTTTTCAAGTTCAAATTGCCGCTCCTCAAAATCTTTTCGTTCCACAGCATGATGCGCGGCCAACGAGATAAATTCAGCGAAGTTTACTATAATACCATAGGTCTCCTGTGTAAACGCCCCAAGTACAGTACGGTTATCAAGATAGATGACGCCAAAGACATTCTCATCATGAACCAGTGGCAAACAGATAACCGACAGAATCTTTAATTCACTCACACTTTTGCTTTTGTTCAGAGAAGGGTCTTCCATGGCATTATGCAGGAAAATGGATTTTTTACCTGATTTGGCATTACTTATGATCGTTCTGCTGATCTCGAATTCCGGTCGTTCAATATCACTTTTTTCCAGATGGCGTGCGGTCTGAAAAATGCTCTTACCTTTTTTGTCAAACAGAACAATGAAACCACGTTCCGCCCCGGAAAGCTCAATAAGTTTATCAACCGATGTTCTTAATACCGGATCAAGATTTTGTTCGGCGAGAACCTGTTTGCCGATAGCTATAATATTTTCAAGTTTTGGCACGTCTACCATTTTATTCAATTCGAAAGTTTTTAACGAGAATGATATCACTTTTATTCTCATGCCGGGTATAAAGCAGGTAGCTGTCATCCGGCGCTACGTCAATCGTGGAATAGGGACTTGGAGTAATCATGGGTAATTCCTTAATTGGTCTTATTTGCTTTGATTTAAAATCATACATTTTGAGAAAAAAGCTACCTTCTGCTTCCTGTACAAAATAAATACCCTTTTGCCCAACGGTCCAGTTTCGCCGGCCTAAACCGGATAAACCCTCTATAACAGGTTCTTCCCTGCCGCCTTGCGCAGGTACGCGCCATATGTCATGTTTATAATATTCTTTCAAATAATAAACATATTTATTATGATAAACCGGAAAACAACCTCTTTCTTTTGTAATGGGCTCTTTTCTGCTTTTATCAGCTGATAAGTAAAAGACGTTTGGTTTTCTGTCATAAGAATAAAAACCGCTGTCATCTTTTGCCCAGGAATTAATCCGTGTATGGTCAGATATTAATTTTGGTTTACCACCTGTTATATTTAATACAAAACTACCCTGTTTATTTTTTATAAGGATTTTTGATCCTGAAGGTGACCAGACTGCATTTACATTACCCGGTTTTTCAAAAAATGTTAATTGTTCAGGATTACTGCCATCGCTGTTACATATCCAGATATTTCCTGTACCGGTCCTATTGGAATAGAAAAGAATTTTCCTGCCGTCAGGGGAAATATCAGGATCCCCGTTTTTTAACTCTGAGGAACGGATGAGCAGCGTTTCATTTTGTGGTTCTTTAAGGTCAACTTTCCAGATAGAGCTGCTTTGAATGGTTTCGGCATAAGCCAGCCGCTTGCCATCGCCAGATATACTTGGATTATTAATATTTATTCCACTTAACACTTTAGTCGGTTTTTTGCCTGAAATGTCGGTTTTCCACAGGGCAGAAGTGCCATCAAGATTGGCGGCGAATATGATTGAGCGGCTGTCATTAAGCCAGGCATAGCCTCTAAAGGGTAGGTTAAGATCGGTAATAAACCTGGACACTTTTGCTGCCATATCCAATATTCCAATCTCACCGTGATAAAAAAGGAAGTATTTCCCGTCGGGTGAAATCCTGGGTGAATATTCGTTAATCCCTGACTGATAAGTTGGCAGCAGTTGTGATTGTTTTGTTTCCACTGAAACTTTATAAATAGTAAACCAGCCATTATCCTTATGGTCCCAGCTTGTGTAAAAAATAAATTTGGCATCCCCGGACCAGCATATTGAAGATCTTTCATATGCACCGGGCGAAAAATTAGAAATACTTTTTTCCTGACCTCCCACGGCCGGTATTACAAATATTTCTTTTGGAGTCCATAACGGATTGAGCGGGTATTCCCTGATAAAAGCAATAGATTGACCATCAGGAGACCATTCAGGCTGCGCATCTTTGAACGGGCTTCGGGTTAATCGCACGGGTTCACCACCATCGATCTTTTTTGTATAAATATCAAAATTATCCCGTTCAGGACCATTCCAGGTAAATGCCATACTTTGACCATCCGGTGACAGGGCCGGATAATATTCTTCCCCGGGGTAACTAGTGATCCGAACCGTACGCATGGGCGGTAGATCGTCTGCCGGCTCTTCATTTGACAGCAAGAGGAACAGCAGTGCGGCAATCACAGTAATAGTCAGAGCGCTAAAAAGAAGAATTGACTTAACGGGTTTTTTCCGGGCAGTCGTAGTCGCTGTTTTTGGCTCTCTCTCAAGAACGGAAGATGTAGAATCACCGCCTTTAAGTTGTATTAAATCTTCCAGTAGTTCATTAACGCTTTGGTACCTGTTGTCTGCATCTTTTTCCAACGCACGGGAAAGGATTGATTTGAATTCGGGTGAAACATTAATGGAATGAAAATCCATCTCAGAAGGAGCTTTGATGATCTTCGTAAGAATATCCAGATTGCTGTCGCCATCGAACGGTTTATGCCCGGTCAATAGCTCGCACAACATTATCCCCAAAGAGAAAATATCACTTCGCTGGTCAATTTCGTTTCCCTGCGCCTGTTCCGGAGACATGTAATGTACTGTGCCCAGCAAACCGCTCAGGCTGGTTACAACCACATTATCCACATAATCACTGCGCCAATTTTCTGATGCTTCCTTTTCAACATTAGATTCAGCATATTCTGTTGCCAGTTTAGCCAGCCCAAAGTCCATCACTTTCACCAAACCATTGTTGGTGATCATAATATTTTCGGGTTTAATATCGCGATGAGAGATTCCCTTTTTATGAACTACTGACAGGGCTTCACAAATTTTAATGGCGATATCTATTAATTCCGCTTCGGGTATCTTTCCATGCCTTTCAAGTATTTCTCTTAATGTTTCACCTTCCACCAATTCCATAACAATAAAATGCTGATCACTGTCCTCATTAATATCGTGAATGGTGCAAATATTGGGGTGGTTGAGCGATGAGGCGGTTTGTGCTTCTTTAATAAAACGCCGGCGTTTGTTTTGGTCAACCATTAATTCAGGACGGAAAAGTTTTATTGCTACATGACGTAAAAGCCGGGTGTCGTATGCCTTATAAACAGCACCCATTCCGCCATATCCGATATGATCAATAATTCTATAATGAATTAAATTTTGTCCTATCAATTCAGATTATTATCCTTCCCTGTCCATTTCGGCAACGATTAAGACTGTTATTGATAATTTTATTTTATATATGATTTTTCCGGCCAGGTCGATAGACTATTGTATCGTGATTGTGGATGAAAGTTCATTTTTCCATTCTTTTCATTTGCTGGCAAATATGCAAATCAAAACACCCATAACCATTGGTTTATTCCAATAATGCTCAATAATTGACACGGGATTGATATTCATCAGGATTCGTATTGTTTTTGGCATTTGTAGCACGACGGCCAATATTAAGCCGCCGGTTGCAAACCCGGTTGCAAACCCGGTTGCAAACCCGGC
>JARRPN010000209.1:0-4425 GCA_037382875.1 Calditrichaceae bacterium
AGAAAATCTTAAATTTTTGGATAATGAACTTCAACAGGAAAAAGATTCACTTTTAATAAATTTTCTTAGGATAAGTTATTTTCAAATTTATTATTTAGGTAGTCCAAAGTCTCTTTTCAAAAAAGCTCTTGCTAAATCTATTTTAAATGAAGTTTCTCCTTCATCTCCCGTTTGGTCTCTCAATAATAACACATCTGCCTTAGATATTATTGTATTTATTGCTACACAACCGAATCTTTCGAATTGTAATAGAATTCTTGATAATTATAAAAGTAGAATGTTATTAAATAATTCAGATCCAAACGTAAAATCAATTTTACTATTTCAAGAATTAAGAAGAGCTGAATCTGAAGAAGATATCTTAACATACAACAAGGTATATAATACCTTAGTAAATAATTTTAGTAAAACGACTTTAGGAAAAAAAGCTAAGGCTTTATATCAACCAAATTTGAGGGAGTCAAAGATCACACCAGAAGCAATGCTACCAGAATATAGGTTTACCTCATTATATGATAGTTCTATTACTTATTCGAATGAATATTTCGCTGGAAAAGTATATTTAATTGATTTTTGGGCCACTTGGTGTGGACCATGTGTTGCTGAAATACCAAACATCGAAAAACTAAATAAAAATATAAAAAGTGACCGATTTGAAATATTAAGTATCTCATTGGATAAAAATAAAAAAGATATTGATAACTATCGTCAAACCCATTATCCAATGGACTGGAATCACGTTTTACTAAAAGAAAAAGAAATTTCTTCAGTACGACAAGACTTTGAAGTAAGTGGAATCCCGAGACCAATTTTAGTTGACATGGATGGAAAAATTATTACAGTCGATGGTTTGCTTGGGGATAATTTATTAGAAACAGTTCGACATGCAGTCGCCAACTCAAACTAAAACAAAGCTAACAAAGTGTTCAACAAGGACGCTTCACGCGGGGCATGAATTGGCAAAGTGAAGCGTATCAAGCGTTCGCGCCTGTTAACACTCGAACGTTATGCCACTATTACTAATAGGAGTATAAATGTTCAGATTTAATTTAATTGGTCTTATGCTGGGGCTAGTATCATTCATTACTTCTCAATTAGTTGCTCAAAATGAATCTCAATCTGATTTAATATTCAAACTTAATACAAATATTGAATCTGGAAAAATCACTTACAAATTAACAGAAGCATTCGAAATCATAGATTTACTTGGCAATCCAGATAGTGAAAACAAGTTCCAAGATGGCGGGATGTTGTTACAACAACTATCTTATCCAGGAGTTGAAGTGATTCTTGGTAAATTCAAGGGAGATATAGAAGCACCTTTTACACTTTTGGGTATAAAGATAGAAAATCAAATTGTTGATATTGGGAGAGATAGTAAAATTATTTTACGTAGTAACCATGATTTATCAAAGCTTGATGATTTTGAGGGATTTCAAAATGTATCATTAAAAAATGTGAATTTGCAAAATGAAATAAAGCTAATCCAAAGAATGTCATATGATAACTTAACCGAATGGCCTTCAAAAGAAAATATGCCACCTGATTTTGATCCGATTAATTTATTGGAAGTACATAAAACACCTGGCTTAGGTATAAAAATATTGCATTCAGGAGGAATTAATGGAAAAGGTGTTAATATTGCCATTATCGACCAACCACTTCTTTTGAGACATGAAGAATACTTCCCACAAATCATTCGTTATGATTCGACAGGACTTTCAGGCTATTCACCTAAAATGCATGCTTCAGCTGTAACATCTATTGCCGTTGGTAAACATATCGGAGTCGCTCCAGAAGCTTTCCTAAGTTATTTTGCAGTCCCAATGTGGCAAAATGAAAATTCTCACTATATAAATGCATTAGAAAAAATATTTAAGTTAAATGAAACATTATCTGATAATGAGAAAATAAAGGTTGTCAGTATTTCCGATGGCAGATTTTCTTCAAATCCTGACTATACCTCATGGCAAAAAATATTAACAAAAGCAGAAGAAATGGACATTTTTGTAGTGACTTGTGATCCTAAGTTTTTGGATTATGGTACATTGAAAATAGCTGAGGGTGAAAATCCTGACAATATAAATAATTATACAAGAGGTAATTATTCGTCGGATACTAACATTATTCTTATTCCAGCGGGCAATAGAACACTAGCATGTCAAAGGGGTATAAATGTATATACTTTTGATAGGAAAGGCGGAATGAGTTGGGCTGCCCCCTATATTGCAGGATTAGCAGCATTAGCTATTCAAGTTAATCCTAGGATAACCCCAGCCGAAATGAAAGAGTTATTAATAAATACAGTTACTAAAACTTCGGCGGGTCCAATTATTAATCCGATAGGTTTTATTGAAAGTGTAAAAAAGAGTAATTAAACAACGTGGTTTAACAAATCACTTAAGCCCCGCCAGTAGGCGGGCAGGCTAAACCGATAATCCCGCCTGCTAAAGCCGCGGGACAGGCGCTTTGATCTCCGAAAAGTGCATGGGTTTGGATACGTCATCGGCCGGCGGCTTAGTTCAGCCGTTATATGGCTTGATGAATTCACGAAATATTTTCATAGAGAGCGTAAATTATTCGTATATAAAAGTAATACAACTGTGAGTTTACGATATAAAAATACATGGCATAAATATTGAAAGATTTTATCATTATAGCTGGATCAAATATCAAACTTTTTAAAAAATGCATGGTTTTGTGCAAAATTATGCCAGGTGCATTAAGATCCAGTCGTTCTAACGTGTATTAATATTAGAGGTGATAAAATGAAGACAATATTATACAACTGCACTTTTGTTTTATTATTTATCAACCTAATAATATCTCAAACATATTCATCACATCCTCTGATAACAAGACCAGGAAATAACTATAATTTCGATGTTTTATATCCTCTTAATCCATGGCAAATCGATTCTACATTTATCTGTTGGATCAACGAAAATGATTCAATTTATACCCTTTACTTAAAACAAATCTCACCGACAATTGGTGAAGAAATAATCATTGCGCAAGATTCTACTCAGAAAGCAAATCCACAAATTAGCGGAAGTGGTAAAGATATCAGGATATCTTGGCAAAATAAATTGGATAATTATTGGCAAATATGGTTTGTTAACTTTACTGATGGTGAAATTAATTCGGATTATTTAATCAGAGATTCTCTCGAAAATGATCCCCAGATTACCATGAATTCTTATCGAATTGCTTGGATTGAGGATGGAAATATTTTACTTATTAATTATTTTGATGATATGAATTTAGTTATGGGAATTGATAGTTCAAATTGTTCTGGACCTAATTTAGGAGAAGAGGATTATAAAGACTATTCTTTACTCGTTTACGAGAAAGGAGAACAAAAAAGCAAAGAAATATATTTTGCTGAGTTAAATAAATATCATTCTCCAGAATGGCAAAAAACTAAAATTTCCGAAGCTCCTTCCCGTAATCCTAGAATTGGATTTTGGAGTATTGTTTCTTTTCAAATATATCAAGACAATTTCTGGTCTATTGTACATGGAGCTTTTTATGGTTATCCCGGTGATACAATAAAAATTCCTGGATGTAATTTAAACGATCCGGAATCCTTTACATATCCTATTCCAACAATGGAAAATGATGTTAAGACACATCCTTTTGTTGTCTTTGAAAAAGAACTTGTCGGTACGGATACATCTGACATATTTATAATGACATACAATTCTGCATATAAAGATACTTTTATCAATGTTTCAAAAACTCATGGAATAAATTATAGCCCTCAAATTACCTACCTTGTTTATCCTGATAGTATAAAAATTGCCATTGTCTGGGTAAATGAAAAATATGGTAAGAAAAATATTTGGATATCAGAAACTATGTTTAATCCAGTTATTGGTGATATAAAGGAAAATTCGGAATATGTCAAATCATTTGAATTAAGCCAAAATTATCCGAATCCATTTAATCCGATAACGAATATTGAATACTTTGTTTCTAAACCATGTAAAATTTCGTTGACTATATATAATGTATTGGGTGAAAAAATAGAAACATTTAGTGAAGGCTTTAAAAATATTGGGAGATATAAAATTCAGTTTGACGGCCAAATGTATCCAAGTGGAATTTATTATTACAGACTCGAATCCGGTAATTACTCTGATACAAAGTCAATGTTGTTGATAAAATAAGGAAATATTTCCGGTTACTGACTTTATATTATTTTGCAGATAACCGTATCTATATTCAATACCTACCGGAAATATTTCCTAAACGTAAATAAAACATCACATACAACACGTATGGAGTAGAACGGATCACGTGCCGGTTCAAACTTGAAAAGTGCATTGCCAGCGAGCGGTCAATGGCCGGCGGCTTAGCTCAGCCGTTATAATTCCAGATCAGTGATTTATTCATAGAATAAGTGAAAATAAAGCAAGAGAA
>JARRPN010000210.1:0-1492 GCA_037382875.1 Calditrichaceae bacterium
GATCCTCATCACCAACCACACAGATATTCTTATGGTCTTCAACTAATTTTTTAATCAGTAAATATTGAGCTTTATTGGTATCCTGATATTCATCTACAAATACATATTTAAATTTTGAAGCATATTTCTTTTTAATTTTGGGATGATTATCAAAAAGTTCGGTAGGCTTTATGAGAAGATCGTCAAAATCCAGTGCATTATTTTCCTGCAAATACTTCTGATATTCCCTGTATATATCGGGCATGTATTCATATAAGCCGTCTTTTTTATCTAAATTTTCAATTTCTTCAGGAAATAGCAATTGATTCTTTAATCTTGAAAGACGGCTTTGAATTAATTTCGCAGAATATAATTGCTGTGGAACACTTAGCGTGCTGATTACTTTTTTTATTGCCCGGACCTGATCATCAACATCATAAATGGTATAATTACTCGAAAAACCTAAGTTTTCTGCTTCAATACGCAATAAGCGTGCACAAATACTATGGAAGGTACCAATCCATAAAGGGGAAATATCTTTTTTAACCAAGTCATCAATCCGTGATTTCATTTCCCGGGAAGCTTTATTGGTAAAAGTAACTGCCAGTATTTCAGAAGGCTTGGCAATTTTTTTATCGATTAGGTAAGCAAGACGATATGTGAGTGTTCTTGTTTTACCGCTGCCTGCACCCGCTAAAATCAGGACCGGTCCCTCAACAGCTTCAACGGCCTTTTTTTGTTCATCATTAAGAGCGTTTAAATTTAATGACATCCTTTTATCTTAACCCCGCTCATTTATAAATATTTATCTTTGTCTTCGCACTTCTCGGCGAATTTTATCAAATGCTAATTTGGCTTTGTTATGTTCTCTTAGTGTACTTGAAAATGTATGACGGCCATCTCCACGCGCGACAAAATACAGATATTTTACCTTTTCAGCAAATATTGTAGCTAAAATTGATTTGATGCCCGGATTATTTATTGGTCCGGGCGGTAAACCATAGTATTTATAGGTGTTATAAGGTGAATCTATTTCCAAATCTTTATATAATAAACGTCTGGGTGGACCGTCTATAATGAATTGTATGGTTGGATCTGCTTGAAGACGCATACCTTTGTTTAGACGGTTCAGGTAAACTGCAGCAATCGTTGCCCTCTCATCGTCAAAAATGGCTTCTCCTTCAACGATTGATGCTAAAGTAAGTATTTGTTCCCTTGAAAAATTCAGATCGTTCATAGCCTGTTTTACGCTATCACGTTCAAATATTGATAGTGTTCGATTTACCAAAATTGATAATACTTCACTTTCTGTTAATCCTTTATAAAACGCATAGGTGTCAGGTAATAAATATCCAAGTAAATTATCTTTTTTGATTCCAAAACTATTACAAAATGCAGAATCCGTACAAAGTGAATCCATTATTCGCAAATTAAGATCCAGTGACTTTGCCAATTGCGAAGTTATTTGATAATTATCCCAACCCTCGATAAGCGTTACATAAATTTCTGCAGG
>JARRPN010000210.1:1523-8373 GCA_037382875.1 Calditrichaceae bacterium
CCACATAATAAAAAAATCTTTATCTTTGATTAAGCCATCGGCATATAAAATATCAGCAATCTCCACCAACGATGAACCTTTAGGAATTGTTATCTCGACCTTATTGCCTTGTATATCAGAATCTTTTAATGATATTTTTTTAATAATATCTACTGACAAAAAAACGAATAGTGCTATGACCAGCAGTAATATCCTTATTTTTCGATTATTGCTGATCATCATGCAAGTTTTTTTCCTTTTGATTAGTTAATAAACTACGTTGGAGCCGTTTTGATTCATCCATAATATTTAGAAATATGTTCCTAATTGCTTCCGAATCAAATGGACCTATATTGTGAGATACTATTTTTTCAAGTAAACTGTTTTCTCTTTCAGGTACAAAAACAGGTATATTATTCTGTGATTTAATTTGGGCAATATTTAAAGATAACTTTGCCCTTTTGTTCAACAGTTCCAGGATTTTTTGATCCAATGAGTCTATCTGTTCTCTATTTTCATTTAAAATATCTTCAGGTTTTGACAAATTGTCCTCGGAATTCCATTTATCTAAATATTAGATTATTATTTAACATTGTTTGTTAATTCAACTAGCATATCAAGTTTTTCTTTAGCCTTACCGCTTAATATAGCTTCTCTCGCCAATTGAATGCCGTCATTGAGCGAATTTACCTTTCCACTCACTTTGATGGCCGCAGCTGCATTTAGAATGGCTATATCCATAGCCGGGCTATTTTTTCCATTAATAATTTCATCTAAAAACTTAATATTATCTTGACATGATCCCGATTGAATCGAAGATAATGCAGCTGAATGAAGTTGAAAATTCTCAGGGGTAATTGTATAATTATATATTTCACCATTAATGAGTTCAACAATTTGTGTTTTTCCTGTAATACTGATTTCGTCCAACCCATCCTCTCCGTGCACAATCATTACCTGTTTTGCACCTAGTTCCTTCATTACATTGGCTAAGGTCATCATCAGAGACGGATCATACACTCCAATCAATTGCCTTTTTATTCTTGCAGGATTTGTAAGTGGTCCTAAAATATTAAAAATAGTGCGTGCGCCTATTTCCATGCGTGGTCCATGTGAAGATCGCCATGATTGCTGAAATTTAGGAGCAAAGAAAAATGCGATACCGATTTTATTGAGACATTCAAGAACTGCTTTTTGAGGTATCTCTATGTTTACTCCAACCGCTTTTAGAAGATCAGCGCTACCGCATTTACTGGATACAGACCGATGTCCATGTTTTGCTACAGCAACACCGGCACCAGCACATATTAAAGCTGCTGTAGTAGATATATTAAACGTACTTAAATTATCTCCACCGGTGCCGCAGGTATCAACAATGTTTTCATATTTTAGTTCTATTGCTGTTTGTTTTTTTGTTAGTGCTTCAACGGATCCGGTAATTTCATCAACCGTTTCACCTTTCATGCGTAAAGAAACAAGATATGCAGAAATTTGGGCATCTGTAGCTCTATTTTGCATTATTTCAGTCATTACAAGACGACTTTCTTCTCTGGATAAATCTTTGTCATCCATCAATTTTGTAATTGCAGATTTTAATATTTTACTGCCGTCGCTATTCATTTATCAATCCTGATTATTTTCTGCATTGTCTGCTAACTTAAATTCATTGACTTTGGTTCGTACTTGTAAGTCTTCTTCTATATCCAGATTTATCGGAATACTATGAACATCAAACTTAAATTCATTTTTATTATAATAAATATTGATCTGTTTAAGATATTCACCATCGGATCCGCCCCCTATAATAGCAGGATTTTCAGATATATTTTCGACATTACTTTGCTCGTGTGCCCATAAAATTAAGTTGAAATTAGGAAATTGTTCGACTATTGTCTTTAAAGTATATTGTGTACCATGAAATAATAACACTATTAAACCATTATTTCCTGTTATTTTCTGATAAGTCGATTTAAAAAGGTTATCATCAAACTGAATCTCATTTTTATCATCCGATACAAAAAAAGATTTGTCATCAAGATATGCAAGAATATAGGCTTTAAGTCCCATGTCTAAATTAAATGAACCGTAACTGCTAAAGTTATATTTAGCTATCCTATAATTGCTAGCAATGATCTTGTCATTCAATTCCAAAAATACTTTATGATCGATTTTATCGTTATCAATCCATTCCTGATCTCCCAAAGCAAGATATTTAATATTTAGTAACTTATAAATATCAATTACAGTGGTATTTAATAATGGATAGGGATAAGTATTTAGAAAATCACCTCCATCTACGAAATAGGAATATTTATTTTTGATGATATTCTCGTTAACCAGTGAAGTCATTTGAGGTAATCCTCCAAGTGGTGGCTTACCACATTTGCAATTTTCAATTACTCCATTCAAATTAGAAATAAATAATATTTCCCCAACAGACTGAGTATTTTTCTTGTAAAATGCACTATTATTATTGGATTTTGAATAATTTTTATCGGAACAAATGTTTATTACCAGAAATATCTTCAACTTATAAAAGGAGATATATCCGGTTAGGCCGGAAAATATAATCAAACTGAGGCTATGGCGCTTTCTAAATCGGGCTTTATATCGAACACGTTTATCAGTTTTGTTATCTTCAAAAGTTCTTTAATACGATCCGATACATTTATTAGGCATAAGGTTCCATCATTATTTTTAAGTGTCTGAATGGCGCCTATTAAAATTCCCAGCCCAGAACTGTTCATCCATTCAACCTTTTCTAAATCTATAATAATACGTTTTTTACCCCGGTCAATATTATTATTAATCTGATCATTTATTTGCCCGGCTTCTGGACCGCCCATTATTTTTCCAACAAGAGATATAATCACGACATCGTTTTGCTCAGTTATGTTAAAATTCATATCATCTTTCCTGATTTGAATTATGCTTTCTTTATTTTCCAATCAACAACAATTGGACTTGCAACGAAAATTGAAGAGTATGTACCAATCACTATTCCAATGATAATAGCAAGGGCAAATGTTTTAAGTACTTCCCCACCAAAGAAATATAGAATAAGTACAACGATCAGGGTAGTTCCTGACGTTACTATCGTTCTACTGAGAGTTTCATTTATACTTCTATTGACCGTAGTCGGTAGTTCTGCAATATTCCTCTTACTGGCCTTCAAATTCTCTCTGATTCGATCGTAAACAACTATGGTATCATTCAGTGAATATCCCACAATTGTCAACACAGCAGCAATAATAGGAGCGGATATTTCAATATCAAAAATAGAAAAAACTCCCAATGTGATAGTAATATCATGAAGTAATGCCACAATAGCTCCAATTGAAAATTTAAATTCAAAACGCCACATAATATAGATTAAAATTAATATCATTGACCATAAAATGGCTTGTAGTGCCTGTGAGATGAGTTCACGACCAATTTTTGGACCTACTTTTTCAACACGTTGAACAACAAAAGGATTGTCTGGCAATGCATCCTGAATCAAATTTTCAATAACCATGGATATCTCTTCATTGGTATTGCCTTCATCCATAGTTCTTATAGCAACCTCATTTAATTCACCAAAATGCTTTATTTCTGCATCTCCTTGACCTTTAACCGATAAGGCTGACCTCAAATTCTGAATTTCTACGTTCTTTTCAAATTTAAGATGTACTAATGTACCACCGGTAAAATCAATATTATATTTTGGTCCACCATGAATTATTAATGAAATTATGGCAATCGCAATAAGAGTCGCACTAATTCCATAGCCAGTTTTTCTAATATCTACAAAATTAAAATGTGTATCTTTAAAAAATCTCATTATGTATTCTTCTCCTAATCCAGAATCAAACCTATATACTCAATTTTTTAATAGTCATCTTTTCCATAGAATAATCAAATATCACACGGGTTACTACAATTGCTGTAAACATACTTGCAACAATACCTATCATCAGAGTTAAGGCGAATCCCTGAATGGGACCTGAGCCATAGGTATAAAGTACAAGTCCGGCAATAAATGTTGTAACGTTAGCATCAAGAATCGTAACAAATGCCTTGCCATATCCAGTATCTACGGATGCGTAAACTGTTTTACCACGGTCTATTTCTTCACGGATACGTTCAAAAATAAGTACATTAGCATCCACAGCCATACCTATGGTCAATATGATACCTGCAATACCCGGAAGAGTTAAGGTTGCATGAAAATAAGCCATCACAGCCATTAAAAATATAATATTTAAGATTAAGGCCAGGTCAGCTACGATTCCTGCCAATTTATAATATAAAACCATAAATAACATAACGAGCGCTAGTCCTAAGACAGCTGCAAGTGAACCTGCTTTGATTGGATCTATACCCAGGGATGGTCCAACCGTTCTCTCTTCGATAATTTTTACAGGAGCAGGTAGAGCGCCGGCTTTAAGCACAATAGCTAAGTCGCGTGCTTCATCCATTTTATCCAGTCCAGTAATACGGGCTTTTCCATTAGCAATCTTTACCTGTAAAGTGGGTGCAAGAAAAACTTTATTATCCAGAATTATTGCTAACCGTTTACCAATATTAGCACCGGTAACACGACTAAACGTACGGGCACCATCATCATTCAAAGTTAAAGATACTTCATATTTACCAATAGAATTCGGATCATTAGGGTCACCGGTTCTCGGCATGGCATCTGTTATTGTCTCACCGGACAATTCAATGTGTTTATTTACCAGATACAGTTGATAATATTGATCTGTCCCGCTACCGAGCATTTTTGCTCCCCATACAAATTCTCCATTGGCACCTGCATCTTCGAGTATTTTTTTAACCTCATCCGTTTCTAGCACTTTTTTAAATTTTTCCTGTTTATCAGCAGGAACTAAAATGGTTTCATTATCTCTTGGATTGAGCATGAACATATTCTGCTCAAAAATAGAACTGCTTGTATCGGTAATGGCTGCAGTTTCTGATTCCATGCTATCTACCTTAAAAATATCTTCTAAAGCAGTTACAGAGGTATCTTTATTACTCTCTTCTTCTTCAGCAAGCAGTGTATCTTCAGGTGATATTTTAGAAAGAATAAAATTATGAATTTTTTCTACTACTTCTTTATTAACAACATTATCTTTCAATAATTTAAATTCCAGCAAAGCAGTTTTACCAATCAGTTCCCTCACACGTGTAGGATCGGTAACGCCTGCCAATTCAACAATTATTCTACGATCGCCCTGTTTTTGAATGATGGGTTCTGAAACACCAAATTCATCAACACGATTACGAAGAATCTCAAGTGAACGATCTACAGCTTCTTCTGTTTGATCGTTTAGATAAGAAACGACATCAGATTCTGTACGTCTTTCAGTACTGGCATAAAAACGAGCTATATTAAGACCATTATCTGTCAGTCTATCACGAAAAGCATCGACGAAATTTCTATCAGAAACTTCTATTTCAGCTTCTGTCTCATCTAAAATCCTATTAAAATCCTCGGTTTTATTCTTAGCTAAATTACTGAGAAGTCGTTTTACATCCACTTCGAGCACGACATGCATTCCACCCTGTAAATCCAATCCCAAGTTGATAACTTTTGATTTTAAATTTAAAAATTCTGTCTTGTCATTTAATTCCAGTTCATCTTTTTGGTCCTGAGTCATCGATGAAAATTTATAAGTCGGATAAAGCAAATAAACTGCTATAACAAGAGCGGCAAGTATAATAATAAACTTAGTGGTCGTTTTCGATTTCATTAACTGTAATTACCTCCAAATTTGCCAAATAAATATTTCTTTATTAAATCTTAAAAGATCAAGAATTTACCGTGAGTATACTATAAAGTCAATTAAAAATCTCAAGTTTTAATCATATCTTGGAGAATGGAAAGATCGATAATTTTTATGTTTAGTGTTTTAGCTTTACTAAGTTTAGATCCTGCATTTTCCCCTGCTAATAAATAGTCTGTTTTTTGTGATACTGAAGAAGAAGTTTTACCGCCAGATCTTTCAATTAATAATTTTGCATCTTCTCTGCTAAGGCCGGGCAGTATTCCGGTAATAACAAATGTTTTACCTTTTAATATTTTACTTTGTTCTGAAGTTTTTTCGGGTAATTTCAGTTTAATACCTGATTCTATCAACCTATTGATTAATCTTGTATTTTTATCCTTATTAAAAAATTCAACAATGCTTCTGGCCATTTTATCACCAATACCCTCTATATCAACCAGTTCGTCAAAGGAGGCAGATTGAATTGTTTTTAATGACCTGAAATAATTGCTTAATATTTTTGCAGTATTTACCCCAATAAAAGGAATGCCTAAAGCAAAGATAAATCGATATAAATCCTGTTGCTTACTTTTCTCGATACTCTTAATCAGATTATCCGCACTCTTTTTACCCATCCGTTCAAGATTTTGAACTTTTTCAGCCTCTAAATCATAAATATCAGCAACATCATTTAGCATTTCTTCCTTGACAAGCATTTCAACTAGTGAAGTTCCTATGCCTTCGATATCCATAGCAGATCGGCTGGCAAAATGTTCAATCCGTCTTGTTACTTGTGCCGGACATTGAATATTTGGACAACGGATGGCCACCTCACCTTCTGTTTGTACTAATTCAGTATTGCAATCAGGACAATATTTAGGAATGAACGCAGGCTTGGAATCCTTACTCCTTTTACTCAACACTACATCAATTACTTTAGGGATAATATCCCCACCCTTTTCGATATGTACATAATCACCTTCACGGATATCTTTACGCTTTATTTCATCTGTATTGTGTAATGTTGCCCTTGATACGGTAGTGCCGGCTAAAAATACAGGGCTAAGTTCCGCTACAGGTGTTACAATACCCGTTCTTCCCACCTGCCAGGTTATTTG
>JARRPN010000211.1:0-4404 GCA_037382875.1 Calditrichaceae bacterium
CACCTCCTTATATAACGTAGCATGTAATTTACCAAGATGTCCCACACCAATAACACCCACTTTTACCTGTTTCATTCTCTTCTTCCTCTATTCATCTGTAACCAGCGTAAATTCACCATCCCTGTCTAAATCCACAAAAAGAAAGGTGAGGTTTTGTTTTTTATATATCCAGACCAAATGTGGCTTTTTATCGGTTTCATATCGCCTGTTTTCTATTTTATCCGGCTCTCCATAAAGTATATATATCTTACCACGATCCGTTTCCCAACCCTCTTTATAGCGTAAATTAAACTTTTCATTAGCCTTTTGGACACGTTTAAAATATTCAACTTTTAATTCATTATAATTTGTACCCGGAGTTGGATCACGTTCAGACCAGTAAACATCCATCCATTTGTCAAGGTCACTATAGCTTAAACCAGCCACGCTATCATATTCCTGTTCACTTAAAATATATTGCATCGGACGGATGGCCAGGTCGGCTTTATAAAGATAATTTGACTTATCAAACCAGTAGATTTCAAATTCTTTTTCTGCATCAAGTTCTCGTTGCCCGGCATATCCGCTAATACTTATCCGGTACTTGCCAGGTGCCATAGAATCCGAAGACAAATCATATGTTAAGTCAACTATATTTGAATCACGGTTTAGTGTAAGATAATCCTGACTAAAAAGTTGTCCATTGTCTTTTTCATTCTTATAAATTCTAACATTTACACGAATGCTCTGGATTGAATCAAGCTGTACATTTGTATAGGCCGAATAACGCTGATTGTAAAGAAGTGCCGCGGAAGACGGATTAAATGGTAATGTATATGAGGAATCATCTACATTTTTTAAAAAGCTAATCGGGCTCATCGGAATATCCCCGGAATCGTATTGAGGCAGTTCAAATTCTCTTTCACTTTTATACATATTTTTGGAAGTCAGATCTCTTATCTGAAAAACACAAGTATAAGTTCCTGGCTTTAAATTGGCTTTACGCTCCTGCTGGGCAATATTTAATTTATAGATATTATATTGAAACGTATGTTTTGAATTTGTCTCAGCAAAATTATCAAGTTCTACTGTTTCAACCCAGTTTTCTTTATAAAAAGTATTTTTATCCTGACGGATTACCGCACTGATCTGATACTCGGCCCGATAATTATCACCATCCTTTGTAAACTGCAGACGGTCATTTTGAACTTCAAACGCCAGATACAAATCGGGAATCCAATCATTACCAGAATAATATGGTATCATATTAAAATTTACATACGGTCGTTGAAGCACATCAAAACCAAAGCGGGTTTTCAGTGTTTTAAAATCTTTTTGTTCCTGGCTAAGCAATGGATTCAAAAATACTATGAGTAGAAATATATACTTAAAACATTTCATTGTAGTCTCCAAAAAAGTGTTAATTTAACGGCTTCCATTTTCCAAATCAAGTTAATAGGGTTGAAACAATTTGAAACAGATCTTTATAAATCAAACTATTTTTATCAGAATCTTCTAAATATATTCAGTATAATTATACTTTATCTGAATATAATTTTTTTGTACTATTTGTAAATACATTTGTTCAAGCCGGGAGTACACATGCGTTATTTCTTTATTATTGCATTTCTATTTGTAATACCGTTATTGGCCGATAATAATTCCGATCAGCTGCAATTAACCAATCAAAAATTAGTCTATCTTACAGGAATCGAATACCAACTGACAATAAGTAATGTTGATTCATCCGACTTCCAAAAATCAATAGCTGTTAATTGTAATACGGATACTATCATATCTGGAACTATTTCAGAATTTCTTCAACCGGATAAATTTTTGCACATGAGTGTTAAATTTGAATCATCCGGAACTTATTCCATTGTTGTTGACGATAAAATTCAACCTACGAATATTAGAGTTATCCCGGGCTGGCTGAGTATTTTACCGGCTTTATTTGCCATTGCCCTGGCTCTGATTACACGGCAGGTTTTGATTGCCCTGTTTGCAGGTGTCTGGCTGGGTGCCACATTTATTTTTGGTTATAATCCGTTTACTGGATTCTTATATACATTAAGTGATTACATTAGCAACGCGCTCGCTGATCCTGATCGTACTTCCATTTTAATTTTCACACTAGCCCTTGGAGGCATGGTCGGGGTAATATCTAAATCCGGTGGAACAAAAGGAATCGTGGAAAGCATCTCCCGATTTGCATCCAATGCCCGTCGGGGACAGATAGCTACCTGGCTAATGGGCGTAATAATCTTCTTTGATGATTATGCCAACACGCTTATTGTTGGGAATACCATGCGGCCATTGACGGATAAATTGAAAATCAGTCGTGAAAAATTATCTTACCTGGTGGATTCAACAGCCGCTCCCGTAGCGAATATTGCAATTATTTCTACATGGATTGGTTATGAACTCAGTCTAATCGATGAATCCTTTACTGCTATTAAACTGGATCAAAATGCTTATATAACTTTTTTCAGGACAATTCCCGTTAATTTTTACCCGATCTTTGCACTGATATTTGGATTGGCTGTAGCTTATTTTGGGCGTGATCTTTTTTCAATGTATAAAGCTGAGCAACGAGCCGCAGATAATAAAGGTCTGATGCGTGAAAATGCCGTTCCACTTTCGGATATGGATTCAGATGAACTCACTGCTAAAGAGGATGCGCCCTTGCGCTGGTATAATGCGCTCATCCCGGTCAGTTTGGTTATTATAACTACCCTGGCAGGATTATGGTTTACAGGTTTGCAAGGAACCACTTTACCGGAATCAGAGCTGCAGTCCATGGGATTAATTCATTATGTGAGTACCATTATTGGCAACAGTAATTCTTTTGCCGTGCTAATGTGGGCAGCCTTTATCGGCGGATTTGCCGCAATATTACTGGCCTTATTTCAAAAAATTTTAACTCTAAATGAATCCATTATGGCATGGGTCGCCGGCGTTAAAGCCATGATTATGGCTGCATTAATACTTACGATGGCCTGGGCTATCGGTACCATCTGCACCGATATTCAGACGGCCAATTATGTTATTAGCATTACGGAAAATTTATTATCACCACACTGGTTGCCTACACTGTCATTTATTATAGCCGGTTTAATTGCCTTTGCCACTGGCACTTCCTGGGGAACGATGGCCATTCTGGCACCGCTGGTGATTCCACTAGCCTACCAGCTACCGGCTATGGATACTGCCATTTCTTCATCAACAGCAACAGGAATTTTCCTTAGCTCAATCGCTTCTATCCTTGCGGGTGCTACTTTTGGCGATCACTGTTCACCGATTTCTGATACGACTATCATGTCTTCCATGGCATCCGGTGCGGATCATATCGATCATGTGCGAACACAGTTACCATATGCTTTGATGGTGGCAGGTCTGAGTATTTTGTTCGGCTATCTTCCTGTGGGTTATGGAATACCCGGTTGGTTTATGTTGCTGATTGGTGCAATAATAATAATTCTTTTTGTACGTTTTGCCGGGAAAAAAGTCGGTAAAGCTCTTGATAAATCAGAGAATTAATGATTCAACTGAAACCTCATTGATACGAATGACATCATCATAAAAATAGGCTGCATTCAACGGATCATCTAAAATATACAATTGAAAATTAAGTTGACTCAACTCTTTAAAATATTTTTCAAGCCGTCCCTTTGGTTCAATATATAGAAATACAATCTTTTTATTCTGGGAAAAAATCAACCGATCTCTTTTATCTACTGCTGCTGCACTGGCACGGTTTTCTTTTAACTCCGGTGCGATAATCAATAATTTATTTAGATCAATTAATCTCAGCTGCTTCTCTGTTGGCTTAAATTGATTGATATCTTTGGCAATATAGTGAATAAGATTTGCAGAACCTTTACCATCAAATCTTTTGTAGATTGTTTTCTCAAGCGGTGACTGCCAACCTCCGGCCATGGCTATATGCAATTTAAATAATTTTTCAGATAGTCGATTAATTATTGGTTCGAATTCATCCGGCGTATTTTTTGAAGCAAAGATGGCAACCTTATTCTGGCTAAGCAATTCCACATTACCCAGCGTTTGAAATATATTTTTTCGGTTCATCCGGAATGACCTATGGTTTTACGAGACAGATAAAGTTGTAAATTGTAGAATACAATCAAAAAGAAGATAAAAAATATTATTTGAAAATGTAATAGGCAACTGTAAAATAATAAAAAAAGCGTCTCCAACCGAAGACGCTTATCTTTATAAATAAAAGAATTTGTCATTCTGCACTTGATGCGGAATCTATCTTGAAACCTGGATTCCTGCTTTCAAAAAAATGTCAATTAATATCTCACTATAACCATTTTTTAATAATACTCTCAAATACATTCTTGGATCTAGCACCGACAAATTGGTCAACGACTTTTCCATCACGGTTAATTACAAAAGTAG
>JARRPN010000212.1:0-4395 GCA_037382875.1 Calditrichaceae bacterium
TAAGGCAAAACTAGTTGCTATACGGAAAGAAATTAAAAAGCTTAAAAACAAAATGCGGCAGGCAACAGTATAAAATAAGCTATTCGACAAGTGAAATACATGTTTTAAGAATTCTTACTCCGTATAAAAATAAACATTTTTTTATTAGTGAGGAGTACATCTTTTTAGGGATTTGGAGCGTTTGTACATCACAATATTTTGATATTGAATAATTTTAAAGACAAGTTGTATCAAATTTTTGAAAGCAATTCTGGAGAAAACAAAAAATGGATTGGTTAAACGAATGGTGGACGCAAATTCCCGCTTTTGAGAGAATTTTCTGGTTTCTGGCAGTTCCCTCCAGTATTATATCGCTGCTTCAATTAATACTTGAGTTTATCGGGATGGGTAGTGACAGTATGGATGCCGATCTGGATGCTGATGTTGATATGGATGTCGATGTTGATATGGATGCCGATGTATCAGATAGTTCCGGTCATCATACCGGCGGTGATTTGAGGATCTTTACTGTCCGAGGATTTATTGTATTTTTTACTCTCTTCGGTTGGGCTGGTATTGCATTTGCCAGAACAGGTTTTCCGGGTATTCTTGTTATCATTATAGCATTTCTGATAGGATTTGGTGCTATGGTTTCGGTTGCCTGGTTATTTAAATTTTTACATAGCCTTGGTGAGAGCGGTAATACGGATATCAAAAATGCCATAGGTAAAAGAGGAACGGTATATTTCACTATCCCGGGTGGTGGAAAAGCAACAGGCCAAATTCAAATTACATTCCAGGGCTCGTTCCATACGATGGATGCAATTACCTATGATAATGAGGAAATTAAAACAGGAACCAATGTAAGAGTCACGGAAGTGCTTGAAGATGGTACCTTGGTAGTTATTAATGATCTTACGATTGAATAATTAGGAGGAAAAATGTTATCTATGCCGTTTTTAGTTTTAATTGTTGTGGCGGTTATACTGGCATTCAGTATATTGACTGCTGCTTTAAGCCGATATCGGCGCTGTCCTTCCGATAAATTACTGGTTATTTATGGTAAAATCGGAAAAAGTGCCGGTGGAGAGGCCCGCTCTGCTAAATGTATCCACGGTGGTGCTTCGTTTGTCTGGCCGGTGATCCAGGATTTTCAATATCTCGATTTAAAACCCATGACCATTGAAATTGATCTTAAATCTGCTTTATCACGTCAGAATATTCGTATCAATGTACCTTCAGTATTTACTGTTGCAGTTTCAACAGAAGAAGGCGATATGATTAATGCCGCTGTAAGAATGTTGGGATTGGGTTCTCAGCAGATTAAGGATCTGGCTGCTGATATTATTCTCGGACAATTACGTCAGGTGATCGCTACTATGGATATTGAGGAGATTAATGCCGATCGTGAAAAATTTCTTTCAAATGTTACTCATAGTGTTGGGGCTGAACTAAGAAAAATCGGTTTAAAACTCATCAACGTAAACGTAAAGGACCTTGTTGATGAATCCGGTTATATTGAAGCGCTTGGTAAAAAAGCAGCGGCCCAGGCTATTAATCAGGCTAAGAAAGAAGTAGCTGAACAGGAACGTGACGGTGAAATCGGTAAGGCCAATGCTGAACAGGAACGTCGTGTAAAAGTTTCCGCAGCAGATGCTTCAGCAGTCGAAGGTGAAAATAAAGCAAAAATTACTATAGCCAATAGTGAAGCAGATCGCCGTGAAAAAGAAGCGGATGCTGAACGCCGTGCTAGCGCAGCAGAAAAAATTGCTACTGCAAATGCATTGAAGGAATCGTATGAAGCTGAGAAAAATGCTGAAACTAAACGCGCGGAAAGAGTTCGAGCCACACAAACAGCGGATATGATTGTACCTGCTGAAATTAATAAAGAAAAAATACAAATTGATGCCGATGCCAAAGCTGAACAGTTACGCCGCGAAGCTAAAGGTACTGGTGATGCTTCCTACCTGAAAATGGAAGGTGAAGCCCGTGGTATTTTTGAAGTCCTTAATAAACAGGCTGAGGGTTTTAAGAAAGTTGTGGAAGCAGCCGGTAAAGATCCCCAAGCTGGCGCAATGTTAATGATTGTTGATAAATTGCCTGAAATCGTAAAAATGCAGGTTCAGGCTATCAGTAACATCAAGTTGGATAAAGTACTTGTTTGGGATAGTAACGGTGGAAGTAAGGATGGAACTCCGGCAGCAGCAAATTTTCTGTCGGGTATGCTCAAATCATTACCACCTTTAAAAGATTTGCTGGATTTGGGTGGAATGAATCTGCCTGAATTTTTAGGTAAGGAAAAAGAAGCAGTCGCGGAAAAGGCGCCAGTAAAGGCTGCTCCAAAAGAAAAGGATTCCATTAATAAAACCAATGAGGTTTCAGCAAAGAAATAAGATTAATTCATAATAATTAATCAGCAATTAAAGACGCAGGATAATAAGATTTAAAAATATTTATTCTGCGTTTTTTTATTAATGTATACATCTTTGTTACTTGTAATTTTTTTACCCCGCCTTTATATTTATTGTAATCAATAATTAAGTATAATTCTTGAATAAATGTTATGCCGATAAATCCGGAAGATCTTAAAATACCAAAAATATTCTATTCCGATGCCAGCGGTAAACCCTTTGATAGATGCCTGGATTGTAATAAAGATCTGCTTAAAGGCAATCAGGAATATGTAATAGAAAAAGCCTTTAAAAAATATATAGACTATGAAGCTAATGATACCATTTTTGAATATGCCATTTGTATAGACTGTGCTGAAAAACTGTTTATGTCATTTTCAGAATCCTCAAGAAAGGCAATCGAAGGGTATTTTGAACAGCACGTTGATATTGAGGCTCAGTTAAAAAAGGCAGCAGACAGTGATGCATTTAATCTAAATGATCATCTTAATAAATGTATGATCAAAAGTCTGCCAATAGAAGATTTGCAGGAATATCAAATGGTCTGTTATTGCCGAGGGGATCAAATCAGTATGCTTCGTCCGCCCTATATGATAAGCGGTGAGGCAGCTGATGAAGTAATGCAATTATTGTCTAATGAAACAATTGACATATTGAATAGATTTTCCGATGAATTTCTGGGATTACCCCCTGAATTCAAGGATTTATTAAAAGATAAACCAATGCTGGTATTCTAGTTCCCAATCGATTTTAACATTCGTTTATTATAAATGAATTCAGAAGAAATTAAAAATATTGTTTTACAACATGGTGCTGATATATGCGGTATTGCACCGATTGAACGATTTTCCGATGCACCGAAAGGATTCAGTCCAAAAGATATATTTGATAAATGTAAATCGGTAATTGTCTATGCTAAGGCGATGCCATCTGGTTCTAACTTTGCTCAGAATAGTGTTCCCTACACATATACAAATAAAATTATGACTCAGGAAGTTGATAAGTTAACGTTTAAATTATCTATCGAATTACAAAAAATGAATTTATATGTTGTACCGATTCCATCAGATGATCCTTATGAATACTGGCTGGATAAAGAACAATATGGAAGGGCTATCTTATCTCTGCGTCATGCCGGTTATTTAGCAGGATTGGGTGTGCTTGGAAAAAATACCTTACTTATCAATGATCAATTCGGTAATATGATACAATTAGGCGCCCTTTTAACAGATATTTCCCTGGATGGTGATCCAATAGCCACTTATGAAGGATGTTTATCTGATTGCACCATTTGTCTGGATGATTGTCCGGTAAATGCTCTGGATGCAGAAACTGTGAATCAAAAATTATGTCGATCTCTTTCTAATTTTCGTACCAAAAAAGGATACATCCTGAAAAAATGTAATATCTGTAGAATCCATTGTCCTTCGTGCCAGGGGATATATTAATTGACAAGGCAAAGAAGCTTATTTAGGAATATGGACAGATCCTGATCTGTTTGATAAATAACTATGAAAAATATTGTCATTTCAATATTCATAGGTCTAATTAACTGGCAATGTATGGCCACCCTCCCAAGAAATGTCATTCCGGATTCCGGTACCTATAAACGGGAACTCAATATCAGTGTAGCTGGGCAAAATCGCAGTTATCTTTTACACGTACCGGAAAATTTTAATCAGCAGATGAGCGTTCCATTAGTTATAGTTCTTCATGGTGCATTTTCTACAGCCGGGCAGATTGAAGAACAATCCGGTTTTAGCGATTTGGCAGATCATGAAGGATTTTTGGTAACATATCCGAATGGCGCTTTTGGACTATTTGGGTTTTTTCAGCACTGGAATGCCGGCCATTGCTGTGGTAAGGCACAATCAGATAATATTGATGATGTCGGATTTCTGGTTGATGTCATTAAGGATATTCAACAGCAATTCAATGTGGATTCATCACGGATTTATATGGTTGGATTTTCCAATGGCGGAATGCTGACGTATCGATTTGCTTC
>JARRPN010000213.1:0-4347 GCA_037382875.1 Calditrichaceae bacterium
CTAAAAACTCAATAACTATAGTACACTTTACGTACATTTAATTTTACAACTTATTATTTCCTGAACCTTTCAACTTTATGAATATTTTTATAATTTAATCCGTATAACTCTAGTAACATTAATTCAACTAAACGGTTCTATCGATTGAAGTATAAGATATTAATCATTCTCTTTTTATTTACCTGCTTTCTATCAGCTCAAACGGCTTTGTATGACTCGTTATCTTCCCGAAATGATTCGACAAATGTTTCAGCTATAATTGATAGTATGCAAAATGCTTCAATGCCAGACAGCATGTCACCAGCCAAAAAGAAAGCCGATCTGGAAGGGCCCATCAAATACTGGGCAGAACTTATAACGTTACAAAATAATGGTAATATCATTCAGCTATCGGGCAATGCTAAAATGGAATATCAGGATATGAAACTGACGGCAGCTCATATTAAGATTGACCGCGAAAAAAACACGCTTTATGCACAGGGAAAACCGGATTCACTTGACGCCGACAGCAATATAGTCTTTACAAATACGCCAATCTTTACCGAGAAAGGCGATGAACCGATGAACGGTGATTTTATCGAGTATAATTTTAAAACCAAACGCGGTAAAATTACAATGGGTACAACTAAAATGGATCCGGGCTATTATAAGGGCGAGCAGGTTAACAAAATCGGTGAAAAAACATTACTGGTTAAAACTGGTTATTTTACATCCTGTGAATATATTGACCATCCCCATTTTTATTTTAAAAGTGATGAAATGCGTTTGAAAGTTAAAGATAAAGTAGTGGCTAAACCCATTGTCTTTTATATCGCCGATGTGCCTCTGGGCTGGTTTCCCTTTGGTATCTTCCCCAATAAACGAGGTCGTCATTCCGGTATTGTTATACCGAAATATGGTGAAAATCGTGTCGGCGGAAGATTTTTACGTGATATGGGTTATTACTGGGTTCCCAATGATTATTTTGATGCTAAATTTTTGATTGATTTTTATGATAAAATTGGCTTTTCTTACAGTACAAATCTTCGTTATAAAATACGATATATGCTTAATGGCTCTTTATCAGGTTCATATTATCCCCGCGATCCAAGCAGTGGTCAGCGCCGTGAACGCTGGCGTATACGTTATAATCACAGTCAGACTATCGATCCAACTTTAAGAATTAATGGGAGCGGAAATTTTGTAAGTGATAGGAATTTCAGTAAACAATTATCTTCTAATGTTGATGATCGATTGAATCAAAATCTTACATCAACTCTATCATTAAACAAAAGCTGGAAAGGCACAAAAAACAGCATGAGTCTCAGCTTTTACCGTAATGAAAACCTTAACACCGGAACTACTAGTATGTCTCTGCCAAAACTGAGCTTCAATCGGTCACAAAGTAGTATCTATGAAACAATCACCGGAGAAAAACTTGGTGCTAATCGCAGCTGGTATCAAAACATATATTTTTCCTATAATGCAAATGGCGAAAGAAAAGAAACAAAAACAAATATTTCTACTGAGGAAGATACAGTGGACATTTTCGATGAATCCACTAAACAAGGGATTCGTCATAATTTAAGTTTTTCATCCCCACAAAAAGTATTTAAATATTTTAACATTACCCCATCGGTGCGTTATACAGAAGACTGGGTTGATGAAATAAATGAGGGCAAATATGATTCAACCGGCCAGGTAGTAATTCAATCAACAAAAAAACAGTTTGCTGCGCGCCGGACATTTAGCGGAAGCATCGGCACAAAAACAACTTTATATGGTTTATTTGAGCCGAATATTGGCAACTTAAAGTTTATACGCCATAAAATGGATCCCAGCGTATCCTTCACTGTTGCACCCAATTTTTCTGATCCATCCTACGGTTATGTTAAAACTTTCTATGATAGTAGCGGTTCTAAAGTTCTGGTTGATAAATTCTCAAACACCTATGCTGGAAATACATCGCGAGGCGAGACACGCCGCATGAGTATGAGTCTTTCTAATAACTTTCAGGGGAAATTGATAGATGATGAGGGAAAAGAGAAAAAAATTGATTTGTTGACTGCAAATTTTTCTACAGGATATAATTTTCTTAAGGATTCATTACGCTTTGATAATTTGTCTACCAGTATTCGAACTAAAATTATGGGAAAAAATCTCTCCTTCACAATGGTACACACTTTTTATAAACCAAATAACCAGGGAGAATCCCAAATCAATAAATTTGAAAAATTTCCACGTTTACTTACCTTCCGTACTTCATATAACTTCACTATAAATAATAAAACCTTTCATAAAAAGGAAGATGACGAGGGATCACAAAGTCGACGTAAAAAGAATAATACTCTAAATGATGATAGTGATAATCAGGATCAGAGTGATGAAGATGAGGGTGTTTTGAAGACCGGAGGCATACAGGTTGAGGAAAGGGATTACATAAAAGAAACAAAAAATATATCACTACCCTGGTCCGCTTCTTTTAATCTTAATTATTCATTAAACAAGGCAAATGTGAACAAGCCAATTGAACGTATTGATCTATCAACAAGAGCAAAATTTGAACTAACCAGGAATTGGAAAGTCAGCTGGAATGCCCGGTTTGATTTGGTAAAAAAGGAAATTACAACCAATTCGTTCAGTATTTATCGTGATCTGCATTGCTGGGAAATGTCATTTGACTGGCAGCCTTTACGGGGTTATTATAGTTTTCAAATCAATGTGAAAGCCAGCGCTCTTCAGGATATAAAAGTTACCAAACATCCTTCGAGGAGTGTATACACTTATTAATAACATTTATCTGTTCTGAAAAAATATGCAATTTTCTCGATAATTTTGTTCAATTTTTCACAGAATATTTGTATATTGGCGCATTCGTGATTTACAAATTTAAATTATGGAGATTCAACCATGAGTGAACGTATTTTCAATTTCAATGCCGGTCCTGCTGCTATTCCACAAAGCGTGCTGGAAGAAGTCCGGGATGATTTGCTAAATTATAAAGGCGAGGGCCTTTCTGTAATGGAAATGAGCCATCGATCGAAATCATTTGATTTAATTATAAAATCCGCTGAATCACTGATGAAAGAAGTCATGGGAATTCCCGATGGCTACAAAGTGGTTTTCTTTCAGGGTGGTGCTACACTGCAATTTGCAGCTGTACCGATGAACCTTTTGCCCGATGATAAATCCGCAGATTATGTCAATTCCGGTTCCTGGTCTAAAAAAGCGATCGCCGAAGCCAAAAAATTAAATAAAACTATAAATGTGATTGCATCATCGGAAGATGATAATTTTACCTATATACCAAGAGGCTACAAAATAACACCTGGCGCGAAATATGTGCATATCACCTCCAACAACACTATTTTCGGTACGCAATATCATGACTTTCCCGAAACAGGTGAAGTGCCTCTGATCGCTGATATGTCATCCGATATTAACTGCCGGAAAATTAATGTTAGTAAATTTGGTCTTATTTATGCAGGCGCTCAAAAAAATCTTGGTCCATCCGGCACAACCGTGGTCATCATCCGTGAAGATTTACTTGAACGCAGCCCTGAAAATATTCCTTCAATATGCAGTTATAAAATTATCGGCGGCAAAGATTCACTTTACAATACACCACCAACCTTTGGCATCTATATCATTAAGGTTATACTGGAATGGATCAAGGATCAGGGAGGTCTTGGCAAACTGGAAGAAATTAATCGTAATAAAGCACAAATGCTTTACGATACTATCGATAACTCAGATTTTTACCGTGGAACTGCCAACGAAGACAGTCGGTCAATTATGAATGTAACTTTCCGTCTGCCATCTGAAGATCTTGAACAAAAATTTGTTGCAGAGGCACTGCAAAAAGGTATGTTGGGACTCAAAGGCCATCGGAGTGTTGGTGGTATCCGGGCATCCATTTATAATGCCGTTCCAATGAAAGCCATTGAGACACTGGTTGGTTTTATGGCAGATTTTGAAAAACAAAACGGATAAAATAATTATGCAAGGGTGGGTATTTTTTAATTCCCACCTCTTGTTTTCCTTTTAGAATGTTTCATCCAAATCTTAAGTAAATATTTATTTGTATTTATATCTTTCAATACCCAAATTTATGCCATTATTATTTGATTTGAATGCAATTTCCTTGAAAGTTTAAATTTATTATATAAGGTTATATTTAATAAACTTTCAGTTGATAACAGTCACTGAATGAACTTTTTGATATTATGTATGTTGTAAATATTTTTGATAAAATACTACAAAATTGTTTTGTCCATATAGAGGATAATGATAATGAAATCAATTATTAACAGTCTGTATTTGCTTTTATTTTTAATGCTAATTTCTTCCTGTTCAGTCAGTAGAAAG
>JARRPN010000214.1:0-4346 GCA_037382875.1 Calditrichaceae bacterium
GCCGGAGCTAATAGCTGCCGGGTATGATCACCAAAACGTTTTTGCAGCAATTGTGGTTGTGAAAATGCTTTAAATTTCCTGAAAAGAGGAGCAAATATAAAAAATCCAGCCATGGTTACAAGCCAGGGAATAATCAATAACCATGCTCCACCCCATCCATACCAGTAAAATAATTGAACGCCATAAACACATGACCAGCTTATGGACATCATGCTGGCTGAAATCGAAAGTCCTACCGACCAGCCCCCTAAATTTCGACTGGCTTCCCAGTAGGCATCATTATCAGACTGTTTGCCTTCTTTCCTTTCTTTTTGCCAAACGTAAAGGCCAATTCCGATAACAGTAATCGAATAAAGAATAAAACCCGTCCAATAAAAAAATTGATTATCCATAGTCCAGTCGGTATTTAAAAGAATTAAACAGGATTCTGTTATTTTTTAATTTATATCAGGGCTTATAATACTTGAGTGCTTTGGGCAAAGCTTCTTTGATTTTTCTGATTCTCGTCTCATCCGATGGATGTGTGCTTAAAAATTCAGGTGGTTTCTGTCCTCCTAAATCCGCCATTCTCTGCCAGAATTCAACAGCTTTATGCGGATCATATCCGGCCATCGCCATAAAAATCAAACCCATTTCATCAGCTTCGGATTCATGCAATCGGCTAAAGGGCAACATAACGCCTACCTGAGAGCCCAGACCGAATGCCGTCATGTATATCTGCTTTGTGGTTTCTGATTTTTCTTCCAATGCCTTGGATAAAGCCATGCCGCCTAGTTGAACTACCATTTGCTGACTCATCCGTTCGTTACCGTGTTTAGCAATGGCATGAGCAACTTCATGTCCCATAACAACAGCTACTCCGGTTTCATCCTGACAGATGGGTATAATCCCAGTATAAAAAACCACCTTGCCTCCGGGCATACACCAGGCATTGACAATATCATCCTTCACCAAATTAAATTCCCATTCATATCCATTCAATGCTTCGGACATACCTTCATCTGCAAAATATTTTTCAACAGCATGCTGAATTTTTTGCCCAACTGATTTTATCATATCAGCATCTTTAGTGCCTGTGATAACCTCATTGGACTTAAGAAATTCATCATACTGTGAAAAACTCATAGCATTCATTTCAGCATCAGGTATTAGAGTAAACTGTTGACGGCCTGTAATAGCAACGGTTGTACACGCAATCAGAAAAAGAAGTGTTATAAATAAAAATATTAACTTGGTTTTCATTATAGGTTCTCCCTAATTAAAATTTGAAACAAAAATTAATTTCCCACATAACGTATTTTCCAGATTCTGCCCTTAACCGAGTCTGAAATATATAATGTTCCATCAGGAGCCTGGGCTAATCCCATCGGTCTGTATTTAGCATCACCTGAGCTTTTAATTTCTTCCTTTCCCGGAAAACCAACAGCAAAATCTTCCCATTTTCCTGATGGCAGGGAATCTGCAAACGGTACAAATACAACTTTGTAACCCTGCTGTGGCAGAGGAGCCCGATTCCAGGAACCGTGGAAGGCAATAAATGCACCGCCATGATATTTTTCCGGAAACTGATTTGCAGTATAAAAAAGAAGATCATTCGGTGCCCAGTGGCCCGGAAAAGCCATTATTGGATCTTCAAAATTTTCACAACGTTCCGTGCTTTTACCATCGCCTCCATATTCTGGAGCCAGAACCTTTTTACCTTGTAATTGATCATAATAACAGTAAGGCCAGCCAAAATTCATACCATCTTTTACAAGAAAAAATTCTTCTGCAGGTAATTGAGCATTTTGTTCATTTGTAAATAATTTCGGCCAGAGCTGGCTTAACTGATCACGTCCATGCTGCACCACATAAAGATTAGAATTTAATTCATTCCAGGAAATAGCCACTGCATTGCGAATACCTGTAGCAAAACGATAACCATCTTTCTGCTTATCCTGTCCGGTTTGTTCAGCTTTAAAGCGCCAGACACCACCATAGTCTTCCAATAAAGGGCAAGGATCCATGCCTTTTGAACCGGGTGTTCGCATCTGTTCCATACAGGCATTTGAAGGTGCGCCCACATTAACATACATCCAGCCTTTATCATCAAATGCAAACGGTTTAACTGCATGCTGTCTTTGAAGCTCAAAACCGCCAACTATCTTTTCCGGAGGTCCTTCCGGAATTAATTCGCCCGGTATAAGTTTATAACGAACGATTGAAGTATCTGATCCGAAATATAAATAGCCTTTGTGTATTCCAATACCAGTGCCGGGTAGATCACCGAAATATTTTATTATATTTGCTTTACCATCACTATCTGTATCACGGAAAGCGGCTATCCCTTTGCCGTTTTTTAAACTTCGTAAGGCCACATAGACATCGCCATTATCATTAACAGCAAGATGACGAGCCCGGCCGCATTCTTCAGCAAATACGGTAATGGTGAAACCATCAGGAATAGTAATATTCTCATTTGATTTTTTGTCGACTTTAGAATTACATGAACTGTAAATAAAGATAATTAATATAAAAATAATTGATTTTAATTTGTAAATAATATGAAAAAAATTATCTGGAATTAACACTATATCACCCCAAAATTTAGTAAAAATACTATTTATTAATTAGAAAAGTATTATTCTTAAAATTAATATCGGGAATATATTTATTCCCCAGTATCAGTTTAATTGCATTTTTATAGTTATCAATTTTTAACGTTATTTCGTCATCACCATTTTTCCAGACATCCGCTTTCTTCTCTATTACATTCTCGGAATTATCTTCATATACTACTATTATGGACACAGGGACAGGTACATTACCTAATCGCTGAATAGTGACATTCATTTCGTTATCATCCTCTTCTACGGACTTAATGCACAAGTCCGGATATCCCGGCTCAAAGAACCACGGATTCCAGAACCAGCTCATATCCTCACCGACTACGTCATTGAATGTAAAAAAGAAATCATAAGGGATGGGATGTTTACCATGCCAGCGGTCCATATATGTATGAAGAGCTTTTTTAAATAATTCCTCACCCAGTAAATCTATCAGCATTTGATAAGCCATGCCTGCTTTTGTATAACTGGCACCTCTATAGGACGGACGATAAATCTGTCCACCATAAGCAACCGAGGGTACCATAGTGGGTAAGTCCAGTTCTTTACCGACCACATTAGCATATTCAGTTGCAATAACAGCCCTGCGATCATAATCCGGTGCTTCCTGCAATACAAAACCAAAAGGCAGCATAACTGCCCAGCCTTCATCCATCCAGGCATACTTGCGCTCATTGGTTCCCATATAAAATGGGAAATAGGTATGGGCAATTTCATGGGAAGTAAGGCTGACTGTCCTCGGCATGGTCTGTGTTGATCCATCATTAACCATCATGGGAAATTCCATCCCGCCACTGCCATTGAACACCGTCATGCTTGGCCAGGGATAAGGCACACCGGGCATTTGATTTGAAAAGTAGTCAATCGCTTTTTTTGCAATTTCCGCAACTTTATAGAAATCTTCCGATTCCTGCTTATAGGCTGCCCCTACTTTGACATGTATTTTATCTGGTCCAACCTGAATACTGGTCTGATCCCACAGATAATGATCACTGGTAGCAAAGGCAAAATCAGGTACTTTCTTTGCTTCAAATTTCCAGGTTAATTTATTTTTATCCTTTGTGATACCTCCGGATTTAAGATCATCTACATTTACAATGGATATAATATCATCCGATTCTAAAGCCTTTTTATACTTATTGTAAAATGATTTATTTAATACATCATCAGTATTTTTCAGTTCTCCTGTTGCCCAAACTAAAAAATCTTTAGGCATCGTAATATCGACTTCATAATTATTAAAATCATTATAAAATTCCTGTAAACCCGTATAGCTGTATCGATCCCATTCATCTACATCATCGTAAACAGCTATTTGCGGATACCAGAAAGCAATCATAAATGAGGTCGAATCATAAGCACCCATACGGACATTTCTATTAATAGAAGTTGTAAAATGCCATTTAACATTAATATTAGACTGTCCGGATGGATAAATAACATCATCTAAATCGACGACAAGATTTGTACCTTTACGGAAATCAGAAGTATCAATTTGTATTTCATTATACTCCTGATCATCGATCTTTAAATAGGTAATTGACATACCTTTATTAATATCACCAGGATCCAGATTAAAATCACGAGTCTGCCCCTTTTTAAAAATATCGGGATATAAACGAAAGACCATCTGTTTAAGTGTATCTGGACTGTCATTGAAGTAAATAATATTTGCACTACCACTTATCAAGCGACTTGACGGTGTAAGTTCAACCTTTATATCATAGTCAGAATGATTCT
>JARRPN010000215.1:0-7114 GCA_037382875.1 Calditrichaceae bacterium
AAAAATACGGAGATATTGAAGGTCGGGTAATGGTAAAACGATTTACTGGTATTGCCTTTCCAATAATAAAAGAATACAATGGTATTGTTATCAAAACTATGGGGGATGGAATTCTTGCTTCATTTGAGAATCCTTTAAAAGCTTCCGATTGTGCAATTGAGTTACAAAAATCCTTTTATCAGGATAAACAAGATAAAAATGATGAAGTTAGAACTCAGATTCGAATTGCAATGCATTTCGGTAAAGCAGTGATAGATCAGGAAGATGTTTATGGCGATGTTGTAAATGTAGCTGCGCGGGTTGAAAAATATACCGGACCTAATCAGATTCTGATATCAGAACCTTTGTACTTGAAAATAAGTAATTCAAATTCATATGTATGCAGATCTATTGGAAAATTTTCTTTTAAGGGTAAATCGGATTCAATGGCATTATACCGCTTAAGTTGGTATGAGGGTGAAGAGCTTAATCCAATGGAGGCCGATGAAGTTCCTCAAAAATCAATTCCACAAAATATTGTACTGAAAAAAGAATTCTCTACCCCGCAACCAGAGGTCATTGTTTCAGATACGGAATACGGTAAAAATCCATATATGAACAGGGTGATGATAAGAAATAGCGAAGATTTTTTCGGACGAAAGAAAGAAATATCCAAAATATATTCGAGGATTGGATCGACCAGACCTCAGTCTGTATCAGTGGTAGGAGAAAGACGGATAGGTAAATCATCACTTTTAAGTTTTATTTATAATCCCACAACAAGAAGGCAATATTTACAAGAACCTGATAAGTATGTTTTTCTATTTGTTGATTTTCAGGAAAAACGAGGTATTGATATACCTGAATTTTTTGCAACACTATATGGTTGTTTAATAAGAGAATTTAATAATCAACTGGAAATTAAATTAAATCCTGATTATGATGGATTTAGAAAAATAGTCCAATATCTAGATGGAGAGGGTTTAAAACTTATTTTCGTTTTTGATGAGTTTGAACTAATCACAAAAAATAAAAATTTTGGTACAGAGTTTTATTCATATGTACGTTCATTAGCCAATAATTTTAATGTTGCTTATCTGGTATCATCCGGAAGAAATTTGCAGACGATGTGCCATAGTCGAGAAATTTCAGATTCACCATTTTTTAATATCTTTTCTAATATTAGATTAGGCCAATTTAATATAGAAGATGCAACAGAGTTAATATCAGTTCCTTCAAAACGCTCAGGATATCCTTTAGATGCTTATGTTGATACGATTATAGAATTTGCCGGATTTTATCCTTTTTTTATACAAATGGCATGTGCACCCTTTTTTGAGTTTCTCCAGCAATATGGAAAGCTAAATAAAAAAATATTTTAAAAGTTAAAGAAGAGTTTCTGGATGAAGCTAAAATTCATTTCCGTCAAATTTGGGATATAAGTACAGATGATCAAAAGACAATTTTTTTAGATCTTGCAAATAGACGAAAAATTAAACCGCAACAGGAATATCTCATTCAGACTTTAATAAAATCAGGATATATCAGACTTCTAAATAACCGACCTGTATTATTTTCTTCTGTATTTGCAGATTACATTCTTAAACATTTTAATAATGAAAATAGAATGGCAAAAAAGAAAAAATCTATTTTCGATATATTTCAAAAATAAAATTTTATTTGCATTTTATTGTCCACTTGAATAATCTATATTCACTTTTTTAATAAACCTGCTATTAGTTTAAATTTATATATAATTAAATATTTGTTACTACCAACAGGCGATTAACATCACCTGAGTGATTCAAAAATAGTATACCGTTTTATTTAATAAACGATTTGGAGGATGCATGAATCTATTAAGAAGCATTGCAAATTATTTTCGTGATATTTTTAATAAAATATTCATACGAAAATCTGAAAAAGCAAAACCTGTTGATAATGAAACAAAATCATCTGAAACAGATGATTCCGGGATTGGAACAGATATATTAGAAAAACCCTGGTTCCTAAGAACGGCAAATTTGGTTATTACTGTTTTAATTTTATGTGGAATCGTTTTCAGTATTTGGTATGCAAACCAACCTGAACCGCATAAATATAGGATGAGCATTCAGGCACCCGGTATAACTCCCATGAGGAAAAATGCCAGACCAGATAACCTCATAATAAGATTCAATGGCTCTGTTGCAAAACTGGAAGACATTGAAAAAGAAATAAAAGATGGTATAGAGATAACTCCTTTTATGGATGGAAAATGGGAATGGATTCAGGATAATAGAATCGAGTTTACACCAATAAGAGATTGGCCAGCTGGAACCAAATTCACAGTAAGTCTAGATAAAAAGTTATTTCCTGAACATATCTATTTAAAAGAATATGAAAAAACGTTCTCAACAGCACAATTTTCATTAAAGATAGTATCGAATGAGTTTTATATAGATCCAGTTAATGAAGATCTTAAGCAAGTTGCCGCTACGATATCATTTACACATCCTGTTGATCCTTCATCATTTGAGGATAAAATAGAATTGCGACCTGAAAAATTGGATAGTGATATAAAAACATTTCAGAATCGTAAATATAAATTGAATATTTCTTATGATGATTTTTTTGGTAAAGCTTATATACTATCTGAGGCTTTGCCTATGCCCGAGGATAATGTAAGGATGAAATTGACAATTAAAGAAGGAGTTGACTGTGCTGCAGAAGGGGAACCAAGTAGATATGAAGTCTCATCAAGAGTTACGATTCCAGGTCTAACAAATTATATTAGCATTAATTCAATTAGACAAACAATGGTAAGAAATGAAGATTATAAATTAGAGCAAATAATAACTATTAGTACCAAAGGTAAAGCACGGGTCGCATTGGTTGGTCCGGAAGTAATTAAGCTTTCGAAAAAAATCGATTTAATCCCAATGCAGACAGAACATGAATATGAAGATTTTAACAGTTTTAAGATAAATGCAAAACCGGGAAAACATCTTTATGTAAAAATAAAAAAAGGCACCCCTTTTTATGGCAAATATAAGTTATTTAAAGATTATGATGATATCTTAACTGTTCAGGATTATCCTAAACAGCTTGAAATTATGCACGAAGGAATTATTCTATCATCGAATGGAGAAAAGAAAGTATCTCTGATGGCACAAGGAATTGATGCCGTACGTTTTAGAATCGGAAAGGTGCAATCGGATCAGTTAAATCATTTAGTTACTCAGTCAAATGGTGATTTAACAAATATTGAATTTAGAAATTACAATTTTTCTGAAGAGAATATAGTTGAAATGCAGTATGAAATAAAATCATTGACCAAAAGTAAACCCGGCGAACCCAACTATTTTTCCTTCGATTTTTCCAAGTACTTAATACCTCAACCTGGTAGCAGGGCAAAGTATGGTATTTTCTTCTTTGAAGTAAAAGAATGGGATGAATTTAATAAAAGAGAGAGATATTTAGGTGATAAACGATTGATTATGGTTAGTGATCTGGGTGTATTGATTAAGGATGGGACAAATCATACACATGATGTATTTGTTCAATCAATTTCCAGTGGACAACCTGTTCCCGCTGCCCGGGTGCAGGTACTTGGGAAAAATGGCATTCCTGTGTTAAGTGCCTCGACTGATATTAACGGTCATGTATCATTGCCGTCGTTGAACAGTTTTAGAAATGAAAAATCGGCAACCGTTTATCTGATTAAAAAAGGTGATGATCTTACCTTTATGCCGGTTCAGGCGCCCGGTAGATGGCTTAATTATTCCAAATTTGATGTTGGCGGTGTTCATGGTGCCTCAGATCCTAATAAAATAGACGGTTATTTATTCTCTGATCGTGGTATTTATCGCCCTGGTGATAATTTTCATATTGGTATGATTGTAAAACCCGGGAACTGGACAAAGTCGTTGTCTGGCACACCGCTTGAAGCTGCAATTCTTGATGCCCGTGGATTGGAAATTTATAAGAAAAAATTTAAACTTTCTTCCAGTGGCTTTGATGAACTCGAGTATCAGACAGAAAATACATCCCCCACGGGAACTTACCAGATAAATCTTTATACTATCAGAGAAAATCGCCGATATAGAAATATTGGATCAACCACAATTAAAGTTGAAGAATTTCTACCTGATCGTTTAACTATTACACGCATTTTTCCCGGGGTTGGTGATAAAGCCTGGGTTTCTCCTGCCAATTTTAATGGATTGGTGACGCTTCGTAATCTGTTTGGCTCTCCGGCAAGGGGTAATCGTGTTACAGCAGAAATGACTTTATCTCCCGGGAGAATGTGGTTTAGGCAATATAGAGATTATCGTTTTGTTGATCCGTTATCTTCCGGGAAATCATTTACTGAGACATTGCCTGAGAAGGAAACGGATGATTATGGTAAAGCTGAGTTCAATTTTAATCTTGGACGATTTGATGCAGCAACCTACACGTTAACCTTCTCTGCAAATGGATTTGAAAAGGAAGGCGGACGAAATGTTTCTACGCAGTCGCGCGTACTGGTTTCACCTCTACCATATCTGTTAGGTACAAAGGCTAATGGCGATTTGTCATATATTTATAAAAACTCGGAACGTACATTATCTGTGATTGCGGTTAATCCTGAATTAAAGAAAATGGCAGTTTCCAACATCCAGTTTGAAATGAATGAGCTTCAACATGTGTCTGTTTTGACTAAATTGCCAAATGGAACATATGCCTATAAATCTGTTATGAAGCGTGTTCCACTTAAAACAGTTAAAAGAAGTATTCCGGTTACCGGCTTGAATTACACTCTTCCAACTAGTAATCCAGGTGAATATGAGCTGATTATTAAAAATGAAGAGGGTATGGAATTTTCCCGAACTCATTTTTCTGTTGTTGGAATGGGAAATATCACCCGTTCTCTGGATAAAACTGCTGAGCTCGATATTAAACTGAATAAAACAGATTATGAACCGGGAGAACAGATAGAAGTTTATGTTAAAGCCCCTTATAAAGGATCGGGATTAATTACTATTGAAAGAGATAAAATTTATAAATATCAATGGTTTAATAGTCAGAGTAATTCGTTTATTAAAAAGATTCAACTCCCCTCGGATTTAGAAGGGAATGGTTATATCAATGTTTCTTTTGTCCGAGCCGCTGATTCGAAGGAAATTTACATGAGTCCATTGAGTTACGGCATCGCTCCTTTCTCAGTTAGTAAAAAGAACAAAACAAATAAAATTTCAATAAATATTCCTAACGAGGCCCGATCCGGGCTGCCATTTCCAATTACATATAAATCTGACAAATCCAGTGATATTGTTATTTTTGCAATTGATGAGGGAATTCTCCAGGTTGCCGGCTACGATACACCGGATCCGCTTGCCCATTTTTTCAAGAAAAGAGCATTGGAAGTAAAAACATCACAATTGCTTGATTTAATATTGCCTGAGTTTTCACTATTACAGTTAAGAGGTGCTATGGGTGGCGGAATGGATTTCGAGGAAATTGCCAAAAACCTTAATCCATTTAAACGTAAACGCCATAAACCGGTAGCGTTCTGGTCTGGCATTTTAAAAAGCGATAGACAGGAACGCACTTTAAATTATACGGTTCCGGACTATTTTAATGGAACGCTGCGAGTGATGGCTGTGGCGGTTTCTCAGGATGCAATAGGCACATTCGAAGAAAAAGCAATAGTAAAAAATCCCTACATTATCAGTCCAAATGCACCGATGTTTTCTGCCCCGGGTGATTCATTCCAGGTAACAGTAACTGTAACAAACAGTGCAGGTGGATCAGGTAAACGGTCTCCGGTTACACTTAAGGTCACCAGTACAAATCATCTAAAAGTATACAATTCTAAGCGTAAATTGTTAATAGATGAAGACTCAGATACCACATTGACTTTTAATGTGGTGGCGAATAATCTTCCAGGCAGTGCTACACTCAATTTTATTGCTACCGGTCCAAAGGAGACAACAAGTCTTGCCTCTTACATGAGTGTACGTCCCGCTAGTCCCTATCAGACCCGGGTTACAACCGGTGTTATCAAAGATGATGATATTGATGTTGAAACACCAAGACGTCTCTATGAGGATTATCGGGTACTAAATGCTTCGGTTTCTTTTTTGCCAGTGGGCTTGTCAAAGGGACTGGTGTCCTATCTGGATAGTTATCCATATGGATGTACAGAACAGGTAGTTAGTCAGGCCTTTCCATATCTGTATTTAAAGGATGTGAACGGATTTGGCATAAGTGACAAGCAGGCAAAAAGTAAAATAGAGTATGCTCTTAAAGTTTTACAGGCACGTCAAAATAGTGATGGTAAATTTGGAATTTGGGCAGCAAATTCTCATACATCCGATTTTATCACGGTATATGGTATGCACTTTATTACTGAATGCAAAAAAGCCGGTTATTATGTATCGGAAAAATTATATAATAGTACGATTTCCGCTTTAAAAGATATTGCCGGACAAAAAGGAAATCGTCTAATTGATTTACGTGTACAGGCCTATGCTATTTATCTTCTTACTGCAAATGAGATTGTAACTACTAATTATATTGCCTCAGTAAGAAAAATACTTGACATGAAATATAAAAAATGGGAAAAAGAAGTGACTGGAGCATATCTGGCTGCATCGTATAAGATAATGAAACAGGAGGATGAGGCTAATTCAATTTTCAATACGGTTGCTAAAAGCCAGTTGAAGACAGAATCATCCTGGTATTTCTGTAATGATTTTATTCAAAACGCACAAGTATTATACCTGCTTTCTGATTATTCGCCGGAGGCTCTAAAACATGTCTCTGCACAAATAATTAGTCGATTAGCTTCCTACCTTGAAAATGGTGGATATAATACCATCACTTCTTCATACACAGTACTGGCGTTTACAACTTATGCAAAGACAGCAGGTGAGCCCAAAAGAGGTAAGCTATCTGTTACTGAAATTTTGCGTAATGGTAAAAAACAGATACTCAATTTGCCATCGGGGAATTTTCCTGTAGTGACATTTTCTGAAATTACAGAAAAACTGCAGATAGAAAATAATGTGGATCTACCTTTATACTATCAGGTAGTTCAGGGAGGTTTTGATACAAAACTACCAGAAAGGCGAGTCAATGAAGGTATTGAAATATACAGAGAATTCACGGA
>JARRPN010000216.1:0-4327 GCA_037382875.1 Calditrichaceae bacterium
GTTTGCAGCCATTACATCAGTGGTTCATCCAGGTGATGAAGTTATTGTATTTGAACCCTGGTATGATGCTTATGTACCGATTATTGAATATAATCAGGGTGTGCCGGTCTATATCAAACTGAAACAACCTGACTACCATATTGATTGGGCGGAAGTTGAAAAAGTAATCACACCAAAAACGCGTTTAATGATATTTAATTCTCCACATAATCCAAGTGGATCAATTCTTGCTAAAAAAGATATCGAAGAATTAATAAAATTAGTAAGATTTACAGATATCATTCTGATCAATGATGAGGTGTATGAACATATCATATTTGACGGGGAAGAGCATCAAAGTTTTTCAAGATTCTCCGAGTTATATGAACGTACCATGGTCATCAGTTCATTTGGTAAAACGTATCATACCACCGGATGGAAGGTCGGCTATTGTGCAGCGCCAGAAGAATTATCTGTGGAATTCCAAAAAGTGCACCAATTTTTAACCTATGCGGTAAATACCCCAATCCAAATGGCCTATGCCGATTTTCTGAATCGTAAGGATCTCTATCTTGAATTGTCTGATTTTTATCAGAAGAAACGGGACTTGTTCTTGAGTTTGATGAGAGGATCAAAATTCAAATTATTGCCCTGCCGGGGAACCTATTTTCAGTTGGCTGACTATTCAGCAATCAGTGATGAAAGTGATTTTGATTTCGTTCAACAAATAACTCGTGAAGTAAAAGTGGCCGCCATCCCAACATCCGTCTTTTACCATGAAAAAGATGACCATAAAATAATACGATTTTGTTTTGCCAAACAGGATGAAACGTTACAGAAAGCCGCGGAGTCTTTATGCAGGATTTAAATATAACCCTTATACAAACTGATATGATATGGGAAAATAAAGAAAAGAATTTCTTACATTTTGGAGACAGAATTAGTTCAATTATGGAAGACACGGATTTGATTATTCTACCTGAGATGTTCAGTACCGGATTCAGTATGAATCCTGAAAAACTAGCTGAGCCGATGAATGGACCAACAGTGGATTGGATGATGAGTATCTCAAAAAATCGGCAAATGGATATTTGTGGTAGTGTCATTATCATAGAAGATGATAACTATTTTAATCGATTGATCTGGGCAAAACCGGATGGATCATTATTTACCTATGATAAAAGGCATCTGTTTCGCATGGGCAGGGAGCAGGATGTATACGCGCAGGGACATAAAAAAATTACAGTTGGATTAAAGGGGTGGAAAATTTTTCCGCTGGTGTGTTATGATCTGCGCTTTCCGGTCTGGGCGCGAAATATCACAGAAAATCCCTATGATCTTTTGATTTATGTTGCTAACTGGCCGGATAAACGTACTCAACACTGGAAATCATTGTTAATGGCCCGGGCTATTGAAAATCAAACTTATGTGGCTGGTGTTAACCGTATCGGTAGTGATGGTAATAATGTTTCCTATTGCGGTGATTCTATGGTTGTCAATCCGTTTGGTGAAACACTTGCTATCCTAAAAGATCAGGATACCATTCATACAGAACGACTATCAAAGAAATATCTGATAGATTATCGTGAAAGATTTCCTGCTTGGAAAGATGGAGATCATTTTGAGATTATTTAGGGCTGGCTCTCAACCTTTATTGCCACGAAGAGACACAAAGTACAAAGTCATTAATTTGTTGAAAACCAGCTTTTTAATTTTTTCCTTATACAATTTTACACAAGCACAATTCTGCTTCCTGAATCCATCAGATTTGCAGGTTGAAAAGTTTGATACAATTTTAGAACGATTTTCTCCACCAGATGGTTATCAAAGAATTCCGGCAGACTCTAATAGATTTGCTTTCTGGTTACGGCAGATGCCATTATTGCCAAAACACTCTCCTGTTAAAGATTTTAAAAATAAAATATTCAAAAAATCAGATGATAGCACAGTAACTGCTGTGGTTGCCTATGATATTAAAGGCCGCAATCTGGATCAGTGCATGGATATTTTGCTTCGTCTCCGAACTAAGTATCTAATCGAGAACCAAAGACAAAATGAAATTCAATTTCCTTTGCCGGATGGTTTAATGCTCAGCTGGGCAGAATGGAAAATGGGGGTACGACCAAAATTTAAAGGCGCACATTTTTTTCTGGAAAAAATTGCTGATCCGGATTCTTCTGGTAGAAATTTTAGAAGGTATTTAAATACCATTTTTGAATATTCCAGTACACAGGCCTTTTATCATTATTATAAAGATATTAATCCTGACAGCTTGCATGTAGGTGACTTTATTGTAAAGAAAGGATCCAAAGGTCATGCGGTCATGATTTTAGATCTTGCTAGCGATGAAGAGGGAAATCTGCTGGCTCTAATAGGACAAGGTGATACTCCAGCCTGCCAGTTTTATCTGCTCAATTATAAAAATGACAATCCCTGGTTTCCGATCGATAGAAATAAAGAAGTCTTGCCTTTGCCGATAAAAAAGAAAATGAGATGGAACGGATTGAGGCGGTTTTAGTGTTGTCATTCTGAACGTAGTTAAGGATCTAATTTCTGGACAGCAAGAGATTCTTCATCGTTACACTCCTCAGAATAACAAAAGAGTTAGAACTTAAAATTCATCCCAATCAAATACTGCCAGCCGGATAAATCAGTATTCTGATACAAGAGTTCGTCTTTTGTATAACCAATTTTACAATAGACTTCTGTGTGTTTGGTAAAATCATGACCCACTTTCAAATGATAACCGGTTTCATTATTGGCGGATGTGTAGGTCAGTTCTATCATTGTTTCATCAGGATGTTGATCTGGTCTGAACAAATAGTTGACGTATAAAAAAATTGACCATGTTTTTGTGAAATAATGTCCCCATAATATGTGGATTCGATGCTCCCAATATTCTTCATCAAATAATTCAGTTGAATGATTCATCAATTCATATGACAAATTGATAAGATGCTTGGATCGATGGTTATAACTTAAAACCGGTCCAATTCGAACACCTTTATTTTCATTCTCAGCATAAATTGTTTTTCTGCGCTTTATCAAAAATTTTTCAATTGCCAACTCACAGGATAAAAAATTAGACGAATTTATCCTGTAAATGCCTGCAATCGAATAACGGTAATCATCAATTTCGTTACGAGGTTGTTCAGAATTCTCACGATAGAAATAATCAATTCCTGCATTAATAGAATATGTGTTTGATATAGTATGGTTTAGTAGAAATCCCAGTTGGAAAATATTAAACGTAACATCATCAAACCGGTCACTTCGATAATAATAATTACGTGACGATACATTTGCCTGCCAGTTCAAAGATTTAAGCTGGCCACCCAGGTTAATCTCACCTCCATACTTTAAAGCTGATGCATCAAGAGAAGATCCATATAGATCAGGGACAATACGTCCTTTAATATTAATATAGTTATTATCAAATTTTTGTGTATAATTAAGACGGCCTATCCATCGAATTAGTAGACGGTCGCCAAGAATGTCCGACTTAAAATACCCGCTTTCAATACCCATATTAAAGGAAACAGGTTTAGTAGCATACAAGTAATTTAGATTGATTACGAAAAAGATTAATATAATGAAATTAATTTTCATCCGTAAGCCTGAAGATCGATTGAATCAAAACCAATTGAATATACAAAGAAATAAATATGAGTTCATATAAGGGGGAAAAAAAGATACTATTCCCCGGATATTTTTTTAACTAACATGTTCCGATATATCTTAAGAAAAGCACGACTGGATTTTAAGATTTCTAAATATTCTTCAGAATCCAATGGTGAATCTGGCGAAATTTTAAATCGATTTATATTTTCATCGGATGGCATTCCCATATATTCCAGCTGACTTAGAAAATCAATCGTATTAGCGATTGAATTACTTTGGATATAATCCCATTGCTTTTGGTTATCAATAGGAAATTTTTCCCGGCCGTATTCAGTATTTAATGCATCAGTAGCATTATTTGAAGTTGATTCATAAAATCCTATTATACGGCTGTCGGCAATATCATCCATAAATAAATCAGCTTTTTCCTCAAGCCGTTTATTGTCCTCAAGTTCCTCAGTTTTTTCTGTTATTACATGGATATTGGAATCAATCTGTGCCAAAGCTGATTTTAAATAATCCATTGATATTTCTTTTTCAAGATTATCGGTAATAGCATTCATATGGATAGAATTTATCTTAGTGGGATTAAATTTAAATGTATGGAAAAGCGGAAAGGTACGGATTCTTTTTTCGGCTAAGAGCATTAGCTCCTGCTCTAATTTTTCTTGTTCCTCTTTAGATATATTTCCATTCAGCTGTGGTTCTAGTTTTGCCATCTGTTTTG
>JARRPN010000217.1:0-4315 GCA_037382875.1 Calditrichaceae bacterium
CGAGGAATGTACCGAACCGCACAATTCAGAGTATTATACCTAGTTTGCAATTAGTACATGATACTTCAGAATGGGGAATCACTGGACCAATAGATGGTTTCCGTGGTGCTGTCAGTGCGACATATAGCCCGACATACTCTGATGACAGCTTTGAATTTATGACTTTAAAAACCGATCTTCGGCAATATATAAAATTGAGTGATTACTACTCATTTGCATTTAGGTTAGCAGGTGGATCCAGCTTTGGTGCTGATCCTCAGAAATATTTTCTCGGTGGTATGACTAACTGGTTAAACAGAAAATATAATGGCTCTGTCCGTATTGATGATATATCCGATGTGTATTTTTCTGAATTTGTTACACCTTTGCGTGGTGCGAGATATTATGAAAAAACCGGGGATACATTCATTTTAACCAATCTGGAATTTAGATTTCCATTAATCCCATATATACAGCTGGGATTTCCTCCCATACGAATGGGAAATATCCAGGGATTATTTTTCACTGATATTGGTACAGCCTGGGATAGAGGAAATCTATTTCGTGGTACAAAAAATGGACGTCTTGAGGATTTAGTATCTGGTTATGGTTTTGGTGTGAGATTGGCATTTATATTTTGGATAAGATATGATTTAGCCTGGCAATATGATCTTGTAAATTCCAGCAAACCAATGCAGTACTGGTCTTTGGGGTATGATTTCTAATATGATTGAAATTCAATGACAAATATCGTTGCGAGTCTGGGCAGGAGTACGATTGCCTTTATCCTGGAAGCCGGTTCTGTATTTATAATGGTGGGCAAGGTAAGCCGGTACTTGTTGCAAATTTGGAAAAACCGCAAGCTGGTTTACGAACAGATGATGGTCATTGGTGTTCAGTCTATTCCACTTGTTCTATTTGTTGGTGTTTTTGCCGGGGCTGTTGCTTCTATACAAACCGCGTATCAGTTAAAAGGTTACATATCATATAACTATCTCGGTGCAGCTACCAGTGTAGCTATATTTATTGAATTAGGTCCCGTATTAACTGCATTAGTTATTGCTGGCCGTGTTGGTGCTTCCATTGCTGCTGAGATTGGAACGATGAAGGTGACTGAGCAATTAGATGCCCTGGAATCCCTTGCGATTGATCCATTACGTTATCTTGCTATGCCGCGTATCTTCAGTGGTTTTTTTATGATCCCAATATTAACCATCTTAGCAGATTTTGTTGGAATTTTAGGTGCCTATTTGGTGGCATACATTAATCTGGATCTTGCACCGGAAATATTTTTTGGCAGCGTTAAAGAATTCTTTTCTTTGTTGAATGTATTTTCCGGATTGATTAAGGCATTCTTTTTTGGTGGCACTACAGCGATTATCGGATGCTATGTTGGATTTAGTACCTCTGGCGGTGCGGAAGGAGTAGGACAGTCAACAATCCGGGCATTTGTATTGTCTTCAGCGTTAATACTACTTAACGATTACTTATTATCGGTGATTTTGTTTTAATGATACATATTAATGATTTACATAAAAGTTTTGGTGAAAAAGTTGTCCTGCGCGGTGTGGATTTAGAAATTTATGATGGCGAGCGTTTGGTTATTGTAGGACGCAGCGGCTGCGGTAAAAGTGTATTACTTAAACATATCCTTAACTTGATGCAGCCGGATAAAGGCTATATTTTAGTTAATAATATTGCGATCCGTCGTGTTGGTCAAAGCGATCTATTCTTCCTTCGTAAACAATTTGGTTTTCTATTCCAGGGGGCTGCTCTTTTTGATTCCATGTCGGTTTCTGAAAATATTGCCTTACCGTTAGTCGAACATACTGATTTATCTTCATCTGAAATAGCAAAAAAAGTGGCTGAAAAGTTAGAAATGGTAGGTCTGCCTGGTATTGAAGATTTACGACCTTCTGAACTGTCGGGTGGCATGAAAAAACGAGTTGGCCTGGCTAGAGCTATCATAATGGATCCTAAATATATTCTTTACGATGAGCCGACAACCGGTCTTGATCCCATTATGGCGGCAAACATAGATAAGTTGATTATTGAATTGAGCGATAAGTTAAAAGTCACTTCAATAGTTGTTACGCACGACATGCAAAGTGTAGCTAAAGTCGCGACACGAGTTGTCATGCTGCATCTCGGTAAAATTATCTTCAGTGGATCTGTTGATGAATTGTATAGCACTGAGAATAAAGTGGTGTCACAATTTGTTAAAGCGGAAGCGGAAGGTCCAATCCAACCCAAACCAATTAAGTATTAAATAACTTCGGTAAAAATTATTTTCTGTATAAAAATATGCTAAAGATCCCTGCTAAGATTAACACTGCACCGATATAAAAATCAGCTGGCGGAATTTCATTTAGTAACAATGCAGCATATATAGTTGCCAAAACTGCTTCACTTAAGAATGCCATATTAACTTTATAAACAGGAATTTTGCGCGACGCCCAGTTTAAAATCGAATGACCAATAAAGTTAGGGCCAATAGCCATCAAAATTAAAAGCAACCATCCATTGACTGGAATCTGCCAGAAATTTATACCCTTAATTAAAATAATAATGAATGTGCAAATAGCCGCTATCCCATAAACGATAAAAATATAAGTAAAAAAATCGATATCATTTTTCAGAATGCGTGCGATAATTAAATATGCAGCAACGAAAAATGCTGAGAATATGGCAAGAAAATCGCCTGTTAACGCATTATCATGAATGTGTACATCACCCGTAATAATAAAATACATACCGATGGCTGCTACTAAAAATGATGGAATAAAAATTTTAGATATCTTTTCTCTCAGAATTACAATGGACAAAATCCAACCGAATAGAGGATGCGTACTTTCCAGAAATATAGAATTACCTACTGTAGTCAATTGCAGAGAAGTTATCCAGGTATAAAAGTGCATTGATAAAAATAATCCGGCTGTGATAAGATATTTGTAGTGTTTTTTTGATGCATATCTTACTGATTTTACCGGATTTTTAATTAGGAATAAAATGATCAGGCAACTAAAAATCAGTCTGTAAAAGGTTATAATGAGAGGATGAATATCACCCATCCAGCGGATTAAAATTGAGCTCCAGGATAGGACCAATATACCAAATACTAATTTGAGATAAACTTTCATAAAATCTTAATTGGATTTTTTATGCGGTGATATCATTGATTCAGATATTTATACAAATACGCTCCATCCAGTAGCTGATTCTTGTGACCATCATGCAAAGCGAATTTTTTTGGACCATAAATAGAGGCACAAGCATTATCACCTCTTTTATTGATGGCATAAAAAGTTACATTAAAATTCGGTTTGCCATCATTGTTTAAGAGTGATTTTATTTTAGCATTTTTAATAATCCTTTTGCAGACTTTAAGACAGGCTTCTTCCGGTGAATCACCCATGCGCATGAATTCTACAGCCAGCATACAGGATAGATTCTTTAGATTTTCCTCACCACGGCCTGTTGATCCACAAGCGCCAATCTCGTTATCAACGTATAATCCCGCACCAATAATTGGTGAATCGCCTACGCGACCCGGAATTTTAAAAGATAAACCGCTGGTAGTAGTTACACCGGAAATATTGCCGGCTAAATCGACGGCACAGCAGGATATAGTACCGGTTGTGGATTCAATTTTATCAATTTCTTCATCAGATGGTGGGAACCAATCATCTTTCTTGTTTAAATTTTCTTTCCATTTAAGCCAGATTTTTCGGGATTTATCTGTAATCAATTCTTCTTCTTTAAATCCATGTGCTTTGGCAAAGCGAAGTGCACCCTCGCCAACAATCAGTACATGATCGGTTCGTTCCATCACCAGCCTGGCAACCTTCGACGGATTTTTAATATTTCGCAGGGAAGCTACGCCGCCAGCATTATGGGTAGGTCCGTGCATACAACAGGCATCCAGTTCGACAATGCCGTCTTCGTTAGGTAAACCACCGAGACCCACGGTAATATCATCCGGATCATCTTCGATTATATTCACTCCGGCGATGACAGCATCCAGGGCGTCATGGCCATTGTTAATCATTTCCATTGCCTTTGCAGTAGCTCGTTCACCGTTACCGGATGAAATTACTACCGGTTTTATTGTATTAGATTTTTGAGCAAATGATATTTTATTAATGGCTGAAGATGCAGTTCCGAGCATAATACCTGATTTGATAAATGTTCGGCGCTTCATAATAAGCACTCCTTTAAATTAATACTTCATTGGATATTATATTTTATCAATCAATGGAGAAAAAATACAATTAAAACAAGTTATAAATAAAAGTGAATTATTGTAAAGCATTTTGTACAATGTAAAAATGTAAAT
>JARRPN010000218.1:0-4313 GCA_037382875.1 Calditrichaceae bacterium
TGAATTATTTTTCTGCCCAAAGATCCCGTTTCCACCTGGCATTGGGATACTACTCGGTCGCCATATTTGGATTCAGCTCGATAGGTTACTTCCACACCCGACAGGATAAATTCTTTCATGATATCCTCGGGAACACTTTCGAGGGCCCATTCAATATAATTCACACTATTCACATGCTGATTTAGGTCCAGATCACTTAAACGTACATTAAATAATTTTTCTGAATCAACACGCTCTAATTTTGGCAATTTCTCAAAACGATCATCCAGAGCCCTGTTTTGGTCCTTATTTTTCATCTCATCTATATAGTCAGGAATTAAAACAGGTTTTCGTTTGATGAGATCCAGCATCATCCATGAGCTTGTTGCCTGCCCGATTTCGAAACCAGTCTCATCCAGAATTCTAAAATCACGGATGGCATAATAACTATCTTTATCAGCTGGCCAGGTTTCAACCGTTATACCTTGTTTCCAGAAAGGATATTTGCTTACCCGTAAATGAACTCTTGATAAAACCCATGTTAAATTTTGTTTAAATAATTTATCTACTGATACGCCTAACTCATATGAATGATTACCTGCGGTTTCCTGCAAATAATTAAAGATGGATTGCAATGTCACACGGCCATCAGGTCCAACTTCATAAGCGCGAATTCTGAAATCTTCAATCCAAAACAAATTTAAACCTGTACTCATGCTTATTCCTTCATATTTTATTAGCAAATAATTAATATATAAAATTAGTATACCTTTAAAAAATCTTTATTCATAGAGTTAGAACCAAATTTAAAGCATTGTTATATAACGAGTTTCACTGACAAAAAATTTGTATTAATCCATAGTATTACCACTTTATCTATCAATACATATCGCACTGTTTATCATTGCTTATAATTTTTTGCAAATTATCTTTTAAAAGAATAAAATGGATTCATTATAAATGACTGAGGATAGTATGAAAGTAAAGATATTAAAATCAAAACGCGTATTGGATGATTTTTTTCAGGTGGATGATGTTATTCTTCAACATGAAAAATTTTCAGGTTCATTATCAGAACCGATGCGTCGTTTAAATCTCGAACGCGGAGAAGCTGTTGCAGTTTTAATCTATTTACAAGACAGAGAATCATTTATTTTAGTACGCCAGTTCAGGTTTGCAGTCCATGTTTCTTCAGATTCTGGCTGGATTGATGAGATTGTGGCCGGTGTGCTGGAAGACGACAATCCATTGGAGTGCGCAAAACGCGAATGCATTGAAGAAACCGGATATGAAATAAATAAATTTGATAAAATAGGTTATATATACGCCACACCCGGTATAACATCAGAGCGTATTCATCTCTATATCGGCTATTGTAATAGTTGGGATAAAAAATATGAAGGCGGCGGATTGGATACAGAACATGAAGATATTAAAATTATAGAATTACCCAAAGCTCAGGCATATACCAAGGCAGCGCAAGGTGAATTTAAAGATGGGAAAACGATTTTAACGATCCAGCATTTTCAGCTGAAAGAGAATGGATTAATTTAAAAGGATAGATTTGTAAGAATCAAATTCTTCAAGAATCTTTCGTGTTCCTTCCGCAACACAAAAGAGTGCGTTTTCCGGACAACTCACTGGAATATTTAATTTTTCACGAAGCCAGCCATCCAGACCTTTAAGCATTGAACCACCACCGGCAAATACGATTCCACGATCTACAATATCACCGGCTAATTCAGGTGGCAACTGTTCAAGTGTTTCAACGATGGCATCACTGATGGCTGTAAGCACTGAATCGAAAGCTGATTTAAAGATTGACGATGATAGTGTAATTGCCCGTGGTATGTTATCAACCGTATCAATTCCACGAATCTCAAATTTTGTATATGTACCATTAACCGTGCCATGATGAATTTTCACATGTTCTGCTGTCTTTCCACCAATAGATAGATTATACCGGTTACGCATAAAACGGACTAAAGCTTCATCCATCTCATCACTGGCTATGCGTATTGTGTTATCTAGAACGATTCCACCATAATTAATAACGGCAATATCTGTAGTACCACCACCAATATCAACAATCATATGAGCTTGACCACCCATTACATCCAGTCCCATTCCTATAGCTGCAGCCATGGGTTCTGAAACTAAATATACATTACGGGCTCCAGCCACATGAGCACTCTCGATAACAGCTTTTTTCTCAACTGAAGTAACACCGGTTGGCACACCAACAATTACCCGGTTGATTAAAAACCCTGGTACTTCTGCCATATTGATAAAAGATTTAATTAGATCTTCACCCGCTTCAAAATCGGCAATAACGCCATCAGCCATTGGTCGGATAACTTTAATACCCTGATGTGTTCTGCCCATCATTTCTTTGGCGGGATTTCCAACAGCAAGAATTGAACTGTTTTCTTTATAGGCAATAATAGAGGGCTCGTTCACAGCATAGCCTTTGCCATCAACATAGACGATAGTATTGGCAGTACCTAGATCGATACCCAGATTCTTGAGGAAAAAATTAAATGAATTTATAAATTTTTTCATTTTCTTAGTTCTTTATCATGCTTTCTTAATGCTTGTATCGGCATTAATTATTAAAAAATTACTCAAAACTAAGATAAATATGAAAATTGTTTTTAGAATTGGAAAAAAACTGCTCACAACAAAATCTGAAGTGAGCAGTCCTTATTAATTGTTTAATCTACTTTTCTTTTTTGGCTGTTGATTTTTTTGCTTTTGGCTTCTCTTCCGAATCAGATTTTGTGGAGTTAGCTTCCTCTTCCTTTTTTGCTTTCAATTTTGTCTTCTTCTCTACTTTTTCCTCTTCGGATTTATCTGTAGAAGCTTCATCTTCAGCATTAGCTTTTTTTGTTTTAGCTGATTTCTTTTCTGCCTTTTCTTCATCCTCTTTTTCTGTTTGAGGTTTTTCCTCAACCGCTTCTTCCTTAGCCGGCTTCTCTTCAGCTGTTTCTTGTTTAGCAGTCACCTTATCTTTTTCTTCAACTACCGCTTCGGCCTTGGTTTCTTTAGCTTCGTCTTTTTTATCCTCTTTTACTTCATCAGGAACTTCAGCCTTATCCTTTTCTGCAGATTCAACCGCTTCGCCAACAGTCGCTTTAGGAGCACCTTGTTTGCTCATGTAATCTTCATATTCTTTCCGTTCATGATCTTTAAAGTAGGCAGCTATGGAAAGAACAATTTTCTTATTTTCTTTATCAAATTCGATTACTTTAGCTGGAACATTAGAACCTATTTCATAAACTTCAGAAACCTTTTTCCCCTTTGGTAAAGCAAGATGCTGATTAGGAATAAATCCATCAACACCTAAAGGCAGGGTAATGATTATCCCTTTATCAATGTGCCGTGTAACTTTACCTTCCGTCTCAGTATTAATGCCATAATTCTGTTCGAAAGAATCCCAAGGATTATCATCTATTTGTTTGTGACCTAATGCGATACGCCGTTCTTCACGATTTATACCAAGAACAACAACCTCTATTTCGTCACCCTTTTTCACAATTTCGCTCGGATGGCGGACTTTCTTAGTCCACGATAAATCGGAAATATGAACCAGACCATCAATGCCTTCTTCTAATTCAACAAATGCACCAAACTGGGTCAGATTACGTACGACACCTTTGTGAATTGAACCAACTGGAAAACGTTCTTCGATCTTTTCCCATGGATCCGGCTCGAGTTGTTTCAGACCGAGAGATATTTTCTTCTGCTCAGGTTCAATGCTCAATACAATCGCTTCTATTTCCTGGCCAACTGTCAACAACTGGCTTGGATGCTTAATATGCTGAGACCATGACATTTCAGAAATATGGATTAATCCTTCAATGCCCTTTTCCAGCTCAATAAATGCACCATAGTCTGTTAAACTGACTACACGTCCTTTAATAACCGCATCGACCGGATATTTTTCTTCAACCTTTTCCCATGGATGTGGTTGTAATTGTTTTAAACCAAGAGAAATTCTGTCTTTATTTTCATTATAGTCGAGAATCATTACCTCTATTTGCTGATCAAGCTTAACCAGCTCGGATGGATGATTCACTCTGCCCCAGCTCAAATCAGTAATATGCAGTAATCCATCTACACCACCGAGATCGATAAATACACCAAAATCAGTGATATTTTTAACGGTACCCATGCGCTTCTGACCTTTTTCCAATGTCTCAAGAATTTCGCCACGCTGGCTTTCCATTTCTTTTTCGATCAGTACACGTGAAGATACGACTATATTCTTTCTGGCATGATTGACTTTTACAATCTTGAAATTCATTTCGCGGCCAAGATAGGAATCGAAATCA
>JARRPN010000219.1:0-4312 GCA_037382875.1 Calditrichaceae bacterium
GAAGGTTTAGTAAACTAAAAACAGTGATCAGTACTATTTTAAATAAGCCAATACTAAGATTAACTGATTTCTATATTTTGTCCTTTCTTTTTATTCAACTCTCTATTCTGTCATTCTGAGTGAGCTTGTGAACGAAGAATCTCTTTTAAATTGTTCTAGATTCTTCGCTATGCTCAGCAAGACATTAAGACAAGTTAGTTTTATTTCTTATACAAAATATCTTCCAGCGCTTCACTGGCTCGTTCATCATCGCTCTGACCAAGCCAGAAAATGGCCTTTTTACGGATACGAATATCTTTATGATTTTTTGCGAGATCAATTAAAATCGGAATACCTTGGTTATCCTCCAGCTGGCTGATGGCAAATACAGCTTTTTCCTGTACTTCAGGACTTTTATCATTTAAAACAAAATATTTCAAATGTTTAACTACTTTTTCACTCGTAGCAATTTGACTAAGCCAGAATATAGCATCCTTCCTCATTTCTGTATTCTTATGATTTTTCGCTATATCATATAGAAAATCCTCTGATTCCTTACTGTCAATCTGTGAAATTGAAAACAAAGCTTTCTTTTGGATTTTAGGATCACTGTCATTCAAAGCAAATTCTTTTAAAGTCGGTAAAACCTTTTCTGAATTTTCAGTTTGGCTCAACCAAAAGATAGCATCTTCTCTCAATTCTGTTTCTTTACCATTTTTTGCAATTTTTAATATACTTGGCGTACCTTTAGAGTTATCAACCTGTGACAATGAAAACAGTGCTTTTTTCCGTACTTCAATATCCGAATCATAAAGAGCATAATCTTCCAATGCTTTGACAACTTCATCGGAATCACTGTTCTGACTCAACCAGAAAATAGCATCTTTGCGAATATCTGCATCCTTGTTGTTTTTGGCTATTGCTAATAAATTTTTTGTCGCTCTTTCACCTTCCATCTGGGATAATGAGAATAAAGCTTTCTTTTTTAATTCTTTATCCGATTCCTTATTTAAAATATCCATCATAAAACCGATAATTTTATCAGAACTACCCTGTTGTCCCAGCCAGAAGATAGCATCTTTACGCAAATCGATATCTTTCTCATTTTTGGCAATATCCATAAGTTTTTCTACAGTCTTTTCTGATTCCATCATACCCAATGCAACAAGCGCTTTTTTCTTGATATTTAAATTTTTAGATTTCTCAAAAGCTTCCTGGACTGCTTTTTGTGCTTTCTCATCACCGCGTTGAGCGAGTGCTAAAAGTGCCATCATGGCAACTTCTTCATCTTCGTTTTGCTGCATGGATTCTATTTTTTGAAGATAAAACTGGTTCCCTTCTTCAGCCAGTTCCCTGGCAATCTGGATCATATCACTTTGGGCTTCTTCACGATAATTACTCCTGGGATAGTCTTCAATAAAATTCTCATAACATTTGATAGCTTCTTCCATTGATTTTTCGATTTTAGCAGAAGCAAAACAAGACCAGTATTGGGCATCATCAGCCCAGGCACTCTTAGGATATTTATCTAACAAACTTTGAAATTCTTTAATAGCCTGCTCCCAATTTTCGTCAAGAATCAGGTTATATGCTTTTTGATATTTATCATCTATTTCATCTTTAGGAGATGCAGCATACAATGGGATAGATATCTGCATTAACACGATCGCTATAAAGAGGGTATGTATATATTTTTTTAATAATTCCATTTTATAACTCCTTTATGTTCTTTTTTGATTTGTCTATATCTTGACTTTTATTTTCTTTGGAAGGTGCGCGCATAATCTCTTCCAAATTTATTTTCATCATGATGGCATTGTTATCCACACCGCTCTTGATTAATTCAATGGCTGGAATATCAAATTCTTTTTCATAATTACTGATCTGTAACAAAATAATTTCCAGTTCCTTTATCAGAGCAAGCACTCTCTGGTTTTCCCTGCCTTTTAAATCATTTTTAAGCACGGCTGCCTGTTTTATAAGTGAATTGGCCATTTGCTGCTGCCGGGAAAAATCCATGGTCGTGGGATCAATATTATCGGTATCAAAATTGATGAGTCCCAATAATAATATTTTGGAACTTTCCAGATAATCAGCAGCTTCCTGCGGATATGCTGTCATCTTCATAGAAGTTTGTCCTGTGCTGGATCGATCCATCGGCTCAGGATTACCAAAATACAAATAGCCAATGCCCATGCCTATCAACAGCATCGCTGCGGAGCTTAAAATTCGAATAGCCCAGGTTCGTACATTGGGACGCAGTGTAAAAATCTTGTTTTCTTTTGTTCCGTCTTCGAGACGGATATTTTTTTCTGTCAAGCGGTTTTCAAGATTTGCCCAGTAATTACCCCAATATTCTTCTCCAGGATCTTTTATGTTGTCAGTATTCATTTGTTTGATTGTATTTTTCATTTGATTGTATTCTTTCTGACATTCTGCACATTTTTCTAAATGCCACTTTAAATTTTCTAAGGCATCAGCATCTAATTCGTTGTAAAGTGCCTGAATGAAATGTTCTTTATATTGTTTACACGCTTGCATCAGGATTCCTCCAGTCCCAAATCATTTCGATAAAAAGAAAGAGCTGATTGTAATTTCTGCACCGCACGGAACAGATGACTTTTTACCGTTCCATCCGACGTTTTAAATATGGCTGCAATTTCCTTGATGGCCAGACCTTCATAATGTTTTAGTATAAAAGCCGTCTTTTCTCTATCAGATAGATTTTGCATTGCCGCATTAATATGCTTCTGTATAATGGATGATTCCGTTTGTTTTTCAGGAGTAATCTCATTTTCCTGCGGATGTTTTCTTTCGGTATCACTTTGAGATTCAATATCCAAAAGATCCGCTTCACTAATCAAAAATACCTTTTTTCTCTTCTTATCAATAAAAGCATTACTGGCAATTCGATAAATCCATGTCTGTATTTTTGCTTCTTCTCTAAATTGATCTATTCTCTGATACACTTTAATAAAAACCTCCTGAGATAAATCCTCTGCATCCGCATGATTTCGGCATAACCGAAAGCAATAATAATAAAGTGGCTTTTTATATAATTCCACCAGCTCTCTGAATGCCTCTTTCTGTCCCTTTTTTAATCGCTCAATGAGCAGCCGGTCTTCGGCTTTAATCATTTACACTCCCTTTTAGTGATATTGACGAGGATTATATTGAAAAGGTTTACAATGGAAATAAAAATAAGTGAATTTAGTTGGATAAAAAAGTTCATATTAAATAAAGTGCCTAAAGTTTATAAGTATGCTAACGTGACTAAAAGCGGTTGGCAGTTTACAGATACAGTCTTTTATAACTTACAATTATTATTTTAGGCACATAGGAAAATGACATTAGAATTTTTAGTTGATTTAAATAAGTAAAATTCAGATAATTCATATTAACAATCACAGGAATTAATGGACACAATTACACAAGCTATATTGGGCGCCGGAGTTGGCGAAGTCACGCTGGGGAAAAAGGTAGGCAATAAAGCGCCTTTATGGGGAGCAGTCGCAGGTATCATTCCCGATCTGGATGTAATTCCCGGTCGATTCATGGATGCAGTTGACTATTTAACCTTCCACCGGGGATTTAGTCATTCATTAATTTTCTCATTAATTGCAGCACCACTTGCAGGGTGGCTCATTGCAAAGATCCATAGAAAGGAAAATCTGGATTGGAAGCCTTGGGCTCTGCTATTTTTCTTAGGTTTGACAACTCATATCCTGCTTGATTGTTTTACAACCTGGGGCACTCAGGTTTTCTGGCCATTTGACTACCGGGTCGCCTGGAATACTGTTTTTGTAATTGATCCGTTATATACCATTCCGTTTGCAATTATTTTAGTATGGACAATGTTTACGAGAAAAGGAAGTCCATTGCGACTTAAGCTTGGCTGGATAGGCATTGGAATTAGCTCATTCTATTTGCTGATTACAGTAGTAAATAAGCAAATTGCTGAGCATGCATTTTTAGATGCATTTTCTCAAAAGCAAATTGAATACACTCGCATAAATACAAGACCAACACCATTTAATAGCATTTTATGGACAGGTACTATCGAAACTAAAAATGGTTTTTACGAAGGCACCTATTCTCTGTTCGATGCGAAAAAGAAGATACATTTTGAATATTTCCCCAAAAATCATGATTTGATTAATCAGCTCAAAACGGATAATCAATTACAGAAACTAATTCATGTCAGCAAAGGATATTATACAATAACTTCAGATGGTACAGATCTTCTTTTTCAGGATTTTCGTTATGGCAGGGCCACGAGTTGGTTACCAAATCGAACCGAAAATAATTTCAACTTTGAGTATAGAATTAAAAA
>JARRPN010000220.1:0-4311 GCA_037382875.1 Calditrichaceae bacterium
AATAAAACAATGGAACGGGATTCAACGTTATCTTCAACTTTTTTTGGTGATGATATCAAAAAGATATTTCCTATTACCCGTTCCGATGCCAGTGATTCTTCCATCATGGATAATGTGCTGGAATTACTTGTTATGGGTGGAAGAACGCTTGAACACTCCATAATGATGATGGTTCCTGAACCCTTTGGTTCAAAATATCATATGAGTGAAGACAGAAGAGCTTTTTATGAATATCATTCAGCTATTATGGATCCATGGGACGGACCTGCTGCACTTATGTTTACCGATGGAATACGTATTGGAGGATACCTGGATCGGAATGGATTGCGCCCGGGACGATATGTCATTACCAAGAGTGGTAAAGTTATTATGGCTTCGGAAGTTGGTGTACTTGAAGTTGATCCTGCTGATGTACGTGAAAAGGGGCGTTTAGCACCCGGTAAAATTTTTATTGTAGATACCGAACGCAAGCGGGTTATGCGCGATAATGAAATAAAAGCCGCCGTTTCCCGCTGGAAACCCTATCGCCGCTGGCTGGAAGAGAACCGGATTGAATTAAAAGGATTGTTCCAGGTTCCGGGTCCGGTTGGTATTGACGAAAAAACTATGATGACCCGTTTGAGAGCTTTCGGTTATACCCTCGAAGATTTAAAAATGATTATCACACCAATGGTTCGTAATTCACAGGAACCAGTTGGTTCAATGGGAAATGATTCAGCATTGGCAGTTTTATCGGAAAGGCCGCAATTATTATATAATTATTTTAAGCAATTATTTGCCCAGGTAACCAATCCACCGATTGATCCATATCGGGAAAACCTGGTCATGTCATTGATGAGTTATACCGGACGTATGCGTAATTTACTGGAAGAGACACCGGAACATTGCCGGCAGCTGAAACTGTATCATCCGATTTTGACCAATGATGATATTGATCGTCTGCGAAAAACGACTTTCAAGGGTTTTCGCGTGTGCACTGTGCCAATGGTATTTGAAATCAATGAGAAAAATGCGCTTGAAAAGGGATTGGATCTTTTAGCAAAAAAAGTCGAAAAACGTGTTGATGAAGATTATTCAATGGTCATACTAAGCGATCGGGATATCAATCAGTATAAAGCCGCTATCCCTGCCTTACTTGCTGTTTCACATGTACATCATCATTTGGTAAAAGCAGCTAAAAGACATATGGTCAGTCTTGTATTGGAAACAGGCGAGGTGAGGGAAGTTCACCATTTTGCAATGGTGCTATCTTACGGTGCTAGTGGTGTAAATCCCTATCTTGTTTTTGAAAGCATGTTTGAATTAAGAAAACGCGGATACCTGCCGGAAAGTCTTTCAAAAACATCAGCTAATCTTCATTATATCACTGCAGTGAATAAGGGTTTGCTGAAAGTTATGTCTAAGATGGGTATTTCTACTATTCGCAGCTACCGGCATGCGCAGACCTATGAAGCTATTGGCCTTAATGATAAGTTTGTCAATAAGTTTTTCCCTGGCACAGCAACCCGAATTGGCGGAATAGGAATTAATGTAATAGAAAAGGAAGTGATTGAACGTCATAAAAAAGCTTTCGTACACGATCAGGAGGAATACGAAAGACTGGATTCAGGTGGTTACTATGCCTATCGTCAGGCATCTGAAAAGCATCTATTTAGTCCTGAAGCGGTTACTCTGTTACAGAAAGCTGTTCGAGAAGCGGATTATGATATCTTTAAGAAATATACCAGTGAAATTAACGATACGAGTAAATATCTCTGTACATTACGAGGATTGTTTCGACTGAAAAAACAGAAGCCGGTTCCGATTGATGAGGTTGAACCGATTGAATCCATTGTTCAGCGATTTGTTACATCAGCAATGTCGTTTGGATCAATCAGTAAAGAGGCACATGAAACACTGGCTATTGGAATGAATCGTATTGGGGCGAAGAGCAATTCCGGTGAGGGTGGAGAGGATGAAAACCGTTACATACCTTTACCCAATGGTGATTCTGCAAAAAGTAAAATTAAACAGGTTGCTTCAGCACGCTTTGGTGTAACCAGCCATTATTTAGTTAATTCAGAAGAAATTCAAATCAAAATGGCGCAGGGAGCCAAGCCGGGTGAGGGTGGCCAACTGCCGGGACATAAAGTGAATGAAACGATTGCGAAAGTGCGTCATTCTACACCGGGAGTCATGTTAATATCACCACCTCCGCATCATGATATATACTCAATTGAGGATTTATCACAACTGATTTATGATTTAAAATGTGCTAATCCGGAAGCCCGCGTGTCGGTGAAACTCGTAGCAGAAGTGGGTGTTGGTACCGTGGCAGCCGGTGTGGCTAAAGCAAAAGCGGATATGGTTTTAATTAGTGGAAATGATGGTGGCACAGGCGCTTCGCCTCTGTCATCGATTAAACATGCAGGATCCAGCTGGGAAATCGGTTTGGCTGAATCGCAACAGGTTTTAGTAATGAATAAACTACGAGATAAAATCCGCATTCAGGTGGATGGACAATTAAAGACAGGCCGGGATGTTGTGATTGGAGCGCTGCTTGGTGCTGAAGAATTTGGTTTTGGTACAACTTCACTGGTTACACTTGGTTGTATTATGATGCGCAAATGCCATTTGAATACCTGTCCTGTTGGCGTAGCCACCCAGGATCCCGAGCTTAGAAAACGCTTCCGGGGTCAACCTAAACATATAATCAATTTTATGTATTTCATTGCCAGCGAAGTGCGCGAAATAATGGCTGAACTTGGATTCAGAAAATTCGATGATATGGTTGGTCGAAAAGATCTGATAGAAGTTGAGAAAGCCGTTAAACATTACAAAGCTAAAGGATTGGATTTTTCAAATATTTTATATCAATCACCGGATATAAAAGATTTCAGTGGCTGCTGTATTGGCAATCAACCACATGACGTTTCATTAAACCTTGATTATGATATCATCAAAAAAGCTAAGCCAGCTCTGGATGATCAAAAGAAGGTCAAAATTGAACAAAAAATCCGTAATTATAATCGCACAATTGGTGCAACGTTAAGCGCAACTGTTTCTAAGAAATATGGCGCCAAAGGACTTAAAGATAATACCATTCATGTTAAATTTAATGGATCAGCCGGTCAGAGTTTTGGTGCTTTTTTAGCATCTGGTATAAGTTTTGAGCTGGAAGGGGACGCTAACGATTATTTTGGTAAAGGGCTTTCCGGTGGAAAGCTAATTGTTTATCCGTCAAAATTGAGCACATTTTTGCCCCAAAATAATATTATCACAGGTAATGTGAATTTATTTGGTGCGACGAGTGGAGAAGCTTTTATCAATGGTATGGCCGGAGAAAGATTTTGCGTGAGGAATAGCGGCGCTACGGCAGTGGTAGAGGGTGTTGGTGATCATGGATGTGAGTATATGACCGGGGGCCGTGTAATTGTTCTTGGTAAAACGGGTGTGAATTTTGCAGCAGGTATGAGCGGTGGTATCGCATACGTTCTTGATGAGAATCAGTTGTTTGATACATTCTGTAATCTGGAAATGGTTGATATTGAGCCACTGGATCAGAATGGTGATGCTACATTTTTAAGAACTTATATTGAAAAACATAAAAAATTAACGGGCAGTAAGCAGGCAATACGAATATTGGAAAATTGGGATGACATGCTACCTTACTTTGTCAAAGTGATGCCTGTTGAATATCGCCGGGCGCTTGAACGAATTCAGAAACAGGAAATGAAACATACCGATATGGTTGAAATGACAGAGGAGGTATTTTCATAATGGGAAAAACAACAGGATTTTTAGAATATCAACGTAAAAAACCTAAAGAGGAATCGGTAAAGACACGCCTAAAACATTACAGGGAATTTACTCAATCATTGGATGAAGATGAACTGGCTAACCAGGGTGCTCGTTGTATGGATTGCGGAATTCCATTCTGTCATTCATCTTTTGGTTGTCCGGTACTCAACCTGATCCCGGAGTGGAATGATTTTGTTTATCGAAAACAATGGCAGGAAGCATTTGAACGCCTCGAAGCGACGAATAATTTTCCGGAAATTACCGGCCGGATTTGTCCTGCACCCTGCGAATCCGCCTGCACTTTATCAATAAATGACAGTCCTGTAACCATTAAGCAAATCGAATTGGAAATTATTGAAAGAGCATTTAAAGAAGGGTGGGTAATTCCATATCCACCAACTATTGAAACGGGTAAAAGTGTTGCGGTTATTGGATCGGGTCCGGCAGGGCTTGCTGCTGCGCAACAATTACGCAGAAAAGGTCATCAAGTAACCGTATTTGAAAAGGCGCCTAAAATTGGCGGATTACTGC
>JARRPN010000221.1:0-7692 GCA_037382875.1 Calditrichaceae bacterium
AGCTGGAAGACAACTAATTCTAAAAATGCTACACTATATTATCTGGATGAACAAGGTAATAGAAAAGAGCACCTGCCTGATCAGATCGATATTTTAAATAAGAGAATGATTATTAACATAAATCATTTTTCAAGGTATGCGGTAGCTTATAGTAATTAGCAAGAAAAAACAATTTAGATTAGGAAGAAAACATGTTTAATCAAACCTTTATCATCAAAACAGCCGGCATAATGATGGCAACGCTTATGCTCGCTTTATTTTTTGTGGGATGTTCTCAAAATGACAATCCTTTAGAAGCAAAAATTGATAATGAAACAACTGGAATCTCTAGTTTGACGATTCTCCAATTGCCGCAAATTGAGACCACGCTTCAAAAGATCATTGTTGAGCGTAAGCTGATCACGGTGGAACAAGGTGGTGAACTGAATCTGAGTAGTGGTAAGGACTTTGAGTTAATTGAATTAATTAACAAAGTGCCTAATGAAATTTCCACTTACGATTTGGGACAAGCTTTGTCTCTTGCATCACCACTATCTGCTAATGTACTTCAAACGATTTGTAATAATCCAAAACTTCAGAATAATTACTGGATGATTACTACATTACTTCAAAATACACCATTAAGAGAATGTATACTAAATACGATAATCGACAATAGATTTATTAAAAAATCGTATTATTTAAGAGAGATTTTAGTTGCGAGCTCTCCATTACCAGAAAGTGTTTTAAATAAACTTAATAAAATTAAATTATCACGCTATGATCGACAACTGGTACTTGATGCCCAGATTGGCGATCGTATGGATGAATATTCGTACAATAATGCTGGTGGTGGTGTAAAAATTAACTTAAAAATTCTCCCGTATTCAATTAACAGGGATGCTTATATTTCAATTGCGACCGATGACGAATTCCTTCTTGGTGATGTCTATTTAACATTTGGCCCCAATGGCATATTTTTTAATCCTCCGGCGATTATGAATTTTGAAGTAAGCGGTCTGAATTTATCAGGTATCGATCCTGATTTAATAGATATTTATTATATTAATCCGGATACACATCTTTGGGAACTTATGCCACGAAAGAGTGTCATCGTTAATGCAGAAACGGGTTATATTCATGTTATAGACGCCGAGTTCAGTCATTTTTCCAGATATGCCATCGGGATGCAATAATAATAAAATATAAATTATCATATTATGGATACCGAGTTAATTAAAAGGGGCAGACGCCCCTTTTTTCTTGGTTCCTGATAAAAGGGTCGACAGTTACGCATACTAATAAAAATGAAAGAATTGGTTTGGGTATTCGTTACCGTAAAAATGTAAAACCGTTATTCATATCCATTGGACATAAGTTAGAATTAGATACAAGTTTGAAAAAGTTTGGAATTTAATTACCAAATATCTTCTCACTGAAACCACACTCTGGGCCCAGCGATTAGCATCACTATCCTGAAAATTAAAATTAGATGAATTAAAATAGTTTATTTATCAAAAACAGTCAGTTTGTATTTGGCTGTTTTCAGCCAAATATGGCTAAATAATCCATATATGGCTGAATTTAACCAATATCATGCTAAATGTAATTTCTACACTATATGTACTCCTAACATATTGTATTTATAGTAGTTAATTATATATATATAAATATTTTACAAATAATCCACTCTTGGCACGTTGTTTGCCAAATACAGGGTACACAAAGTTTCTCATATAATCAACATGGAAGTAATGGAGGAAATTTTGAATTTCTTCAAAAAATGGATTTTAACTACAAGCATCTTAACTGCTTCACTAATTGGCCTCTCAGCCTGCACTCAAGATTCCGAGATTCTTTCATTGGATAGTAAGAGTCAAGCACAAGACTATGAGGCTAAGTTAATTGATGGAGGTCTTTGTGAAGAAGGCTCTTTTGTATCTGTATATGTTGAAGATGAAGATTTCTATACACCTGTACTCATTCAGATATCGAATGGATCTTTTTTAAGAGTTCCTAATAAATCGCTGCAACCTCCTGAAGATCTTGTCCGAAAAGATGTAGAAATCACTATGACGGTTACTAACGATGTGGAAAGCCAAGAACTTCTGTTTACGTTTGGTCCCCATGGATGCGAATTCAAAAAACCGGCAGAATTATGTCTAAGCTGGAAGTTAACCAGTTCACAGAATGCTACGCTTTATTATATGGATGAAGAAGGTAACAGAAAAGAACATCTGCCGGATCAGATCGATGTAAAAAATAAAAGAATGATTATCAATATAAATCATTTTTCACGGTATGCAGTGGCATATAGTAATTAGTCGCAATTAAGTATATAAAAAGAAAGAAATATTTTTAAGGAGATATCATGTTTAATCTACGTTCACTATTAAGCAAATTCAGCATTTTACTGCTGTTCCTATCAATTACTTTATTTATGGGTGCCTGTTCAGAAGATAGTAATCCATTGACTTCTGATGCAGGTACAAATGTCGATCAGGATGAAGGTGTCACCGATCTAACCTTTATTACGCGGCCTCAAACTAAGGAAGGTCTGGCAAAAATTATAACAGACTCCAAGTATATTTACAAAAATCAGGGCGGTCAACTGAATCTTGCCAGTGGAAATGATTTTCAGCTGATTGAAATGATAAAAAAGGCGCCATACTGGGGAGTAACGACCTATGATTTAGCACTAGAATTATTAAATGCATCGCCCTTATCAGCGAAAGTTCTAGAATCTATTTGTGATAATATATATCTTCGCGATGATTACTGGATGATTCAGGTATTTTTACGTAACTCACCAATGAGAAAAAATGTTCTGGATAAACTGATAGCAAATAATTTTATTACTCAAAATCAAACTTATTGGATGAAAGAAGTCTTAGTTGCCAGTTCGCCTTTACCTCAGAACATCATGAATCAAATATATTATATTCCTTTACAACCCTCTGAACGATATGAAGTTTTCGCTGCACAGGTTGGTCAGAGACAGGATGAGCTTTATTATAATAATGCTGGTGGAGGTCTTGAAATTAAACTGACAGTGCAAAATTATTCGATTTTGGAAGATACATATATCTCAATGACTACGGATGACGCATTTTTAATGGGAGATGTTTACTTGACCTTTGGTCCGCATGGGACGACATTCAATCCTCCAGCGCTTCTTGATGTCAAAGTCAGTAATTTGGATTTAACGGGTATCGATCCGGATTTGGTAAACATCTATTATGATAACCAGGAAACGGGTACCTGGGAGCTAATGCCGAGTAAAAAAATTGTGGTAGATGTTGAAGCCGGTTATTTAGAAGTCGAAGAAGCACAATTTTCACATTTTTCAAGATATGCAATTGGAATGCGTTAATATTTGAGAAAAGATAACATGATATTCTCAAACTAAATTTTGAAATAACATTGTTAAGTTAACATTATGACTAATTGTGTCGAATTTAAAAATGGATTGAATATTAGTGTCTGGGTTGACATACAAGGAAGAAAATGAGTCAAGCGTTTGTACAAAAAAATCAGTCGGATGTCAATGAAGGATCAAAATCTGCAAACGAAACAGATAATTTAAAAGATATAATAGGTCGTGAAGAAGAATTACACGCTCTTAGTTTTTATTTAGCTGCCGCCGCCGAAGGGCAAGGCAGCTTTTTACTGATAAACGGTGAAGCTGGTATTGGCAAAACCCACCTTATTCATGCTGCATCACAAATGGCTGCTGATAATGGTTTTATAATTTCTGAGATAGACTTTAAAGATTATGACAAATATAATCCCTATGAACCATTCATTAAACTTGTTCAGTCATTCGTTAACAAGATAAGTGATATTGACATACTGCAGGATCAGCTAAAAATATTCTCTGAAGAACTTGATAAAATTAATATGGATGATTCAGAATCTTTTGAGAAATTAAATAGTGAACGAACGATTATTCAACAGCATATAGTCACTAAGATATTGGATGTATCAAAAACAAAACCAATATTTTTGTTTTTTAACCATTTTCATGAAATATCGCAAACAACTTTACAATTTATCCATTATTTAGTCGGGAAGTTTACGGATCATCGAATCATGATTTGTGCAGCCCTGCGTCAGGATGGAAATGAAACCTCTATTAAAAAGATTCCAGCCTATGTTGATGTTTTAAACAGGATGGGGCGAGAAGGTTTGGTTACGAAAATCAAACTTAAAGGGCTTAAGGAAGAGCATCTGAAAAAATATTTAAATCGGCGATACCCAAAATCTGATTTCAACAGCTCTTTCGTGAAGATTCTATGTGAAATATCGAGTGGACTACCATCACGGTTGTTCTGTTTACTGAAAAGATGGAATATCAACTGCTCAGTCCTGTACTCAATCAAACAAAAATAACAATACTTCGTGAACTTGAATATTTATCTAATCATAAATTTTTAAGAAAAAATGAAGATGATACTTTTGAACTAAGGCATGAAACTGTTCGGATTGCTATTCTTAGAATGATGAAAGATAGTGAAATTGTTGAGAAAAATAGACTTATAGCACAAACAATCTTGAATTATAAAGAAATTTCAGAAAACCAAAAAGCATTTTTACTTGCCAAATACTTTGATGCAGCTAAAGAAATGGATTTAGCGCAACAATATTTGATTATTTCGGGTAATATTGCTTTACGTAATCTTGCACTTGCTGAAGCCAGAGAGTTTTTTCAAAGGGCGTTGGCTATTATTGATTTAAAACCGGTTTTATTGAAATCCAAGCCGCTAATTGATCTGCTAATAAAATGTACATGGGTAGATCGTATTCTGGGTTTTTATAAAGAAAGTTTGTCGTATAGCAAAAGGGCAGAGGAATTAGTTGATAATTCGGATCTCGAAACTTATACCAATCTTATATTGCAAAAAGGATTAACCTTATTCAGGATTAATAAATGGAATCATGCTGTACAATGTTTCGATAAATGTCTGGAGTATGAATCAGAATTAAACTTTTTTAACAGTGCTTTAGCCAGTTATGGTATTGCAAGTGTTCATTTTGAACTGGGTAACTATAAACAATCCAAACGATATTTTGAACGTGCTCTTGATGATGTTAAAAAAACGAATAATCAGTCTTTTGAAGCGGATATTCTTAACAATCTTGGTGCTGTTGAAAGTGTAACCGGTGAATCATTAAAAGCAGTGGCAAGATATAGTGAAAGTATTCCTATCTATGAATCTTTAAAGGATGATTACGGATTAGCTCAGGTTTACAATAACCTTGGATTGACGTATGCAGATGGGAAAAAATGGGGCGATGCCAATAGTTGCTATCGTAAAAGTCTGGTTATATGCGATAATATTGGAATTGTACCTTTAAAATTGATCGTGTTTTTGAACCATACCTATGCATTAATCCAATTGGATGATCTGGTTACAGCAGAAGAGTATAATTCAAAAGCACATAGATTAATTGAAAGGATGAATGACCAGCTGGGTGAAGCAGAATACTATAAAAATCTGGGTGCAATTAGACGAAAACAGGCCAATTGGGAAGATTCAAAACAATATCTGGCAAAAGCGATGGATCTGTATCAATCTTTGGATAGTAAGCTCGGTTATATCGAAACCGCTTATGAAAAGGGGCTGCTGGAGTTTGATATGGATAACGAAGCTGAATTTGAAAACTGGTTTGATATGGCTATCGATACCTGCAGTGAGATTGGTTTAAAAGAAAAAATTCATGCTCTTGAAGATGAACGCTACCAACTTCTAACTAAAGGGCATGTCGATCAGATGAAATTGAATTCTTAGCATTAAGCGTTGAATTTAAATTATAAAAAAATGAAAAAAATCAAACATTATAATATTCTTGATCGTATCGGTGTTGGCGGGATGGGAGAAGTTTTCCGAGCTGAAGATACATTACTGGAACGTCCTGTAGCTATCAAGATCATGCATGACCACCTCTCTCAGGACAGTGAAAATGTGGATCGGCTGATACGAGAGGCGAAAGCAGCAGCAAAACTGGTTCATCCCAATGTGGTTACGATCCATGAGATCGGTAAAGCTGATTTCGGTCAATATATTGTAATGGAATATATTAATGGTACATCTTTATTAGATTATCTTTATAATAATGAAACCATTAATCAGGAATGTGCTGTAAATTTTACCATTCAGATTTTAAAAGCGTTAAGCACCGCTCATAATGCAGGTATTTTGCATCGTGATATTAAGTCTGAAAATGTTTTAATTACAGACGATGATCAAGTTAAAGTACTGGATTTTGGCATAGCCAGGGTAACAAAACAAGATAATCTGACTAAAAATGGCGAAATTCTTGGAACGATCGATTATATGGCACCTGAGCAAATGCTTGGTGAAGATATCGATGAACGATGTGATCTCTATGCAGCAGGGCTGGTATTGTATCAGTTATTAACTCGCGTGTTGCCGTTTAAAAGTTCGAACACAGTACAAATTCTGTTTAATAAGCTGAATGAAGAACCTGCCTCGCCTTCCAGCATCAATCCTAAAGTTAGTAGAGAACTCGATGCCATTGTCCTTAAAGCTATACATAAAAGACCAAGTGAACGCTGGCAATCGGCTGAAGACTTTATTAATGTGTTGAACGATTTTCTCGATCAGTTACATAGAGATAAAACTAAACCAGCTGTCGAGCCAATCAATTATGATCTGGATTTTGATGAAGATGAGAAAAAATCAATCACACTGAAAAATGTGTTTATCGGACGTCAGAAAGAATTTAAGAAATTGGTTCATATTTTTAATGATGTTAAAGTCGGCAGAGGCATGCCTGTTATAATAAAAGGAGAAGCTGGAATTGGTAAAAGCAGCCTGGCTTCCAAATTCCGTTCCTATGCAGAATATAATAATGCTTTTGTAGTATACGGTGCCAGTTTATATAAAGAGGGAATGGACGCTTATCTACCTTTTATAGACGGCCTGCGTGATTTTTTTAGCAAAGATAATCAGAAACTTTCTGAAGATGATAGAAATGAACTTATAAGCCAGGTGAGAAAACGGGTGCCGGATCTTAGTGTATTTATGGATCGATTCACAACGCCTCTGGCGCAGAGAGCAGAAAAGAAAAAGGGAAATTTAAAAAAATCTCAAAATAATCTGTTAGAAAATTTTATCCAACTATTCTCGATGATATCAAGTTTACATCCATTAGTGCTTATTATCGATGATATGCAGTGGGCGGATGTGGCCAGTCTGCGTCTTTTCCATTATCTGGCTAAAAGGATTTCTAAACACCGGATCCTGTTGATTGGAATATCGCGAAGTGACCGTTATGATTTGCAGGAGGATGGAAAACCAACTTACTGGGTTGATACTTTAAAACGGATGAGCCGTGAAGATTTACTAAACACCATTGATCTGGATTATTTATCCAAAGAAGACAGCGATCAACTCATCGATCAATCGTTGCAAAATACGGCTTTTTCGGAGGAATTTTATCTGGGTTTATATGAAGCCACGCATGGAAATCCATTTTTTATTATCGAAACATTAAAATCACTGCAAGCCAATGAACGAATCATCCAAAAAAATACACGCTGGATTGATTTGGATGTCGATTTTAAAATGGATGTACCAGAAAGAGTAGAAGATATTTTTATTCGCCGTTTAAGTTGTATTAATGAAAAAGAACGTGAATTATTGCAGGTTGCCTCAGTACTAGGTTATAAGATTGATCCTGTCCTCT
>JARRPN010000222.1:0-8124 GCA_037382875.1 Calditrichaceae bacterium
AACCAAGCCAACCCAGCATTCTGTGATGCGCTTGCGTGAAATCGGTTTGCAACCGGATGCTTTGTTATGTAGGACTGATCGTGAACTGCCCGAAGGCGCCAGACAAAAAATCGGTTTGTTCTGTAATGTTTCATCAAAAGCGGTTATTGAAGCACTGGATGTTAAAACCATATATGAAGTACCTATTCAATATGCTGAAGTTGATTTTGACGGATTAGTCCTTGATAAATTAAATCTTGATAGAAAAAGTTTAAATATTAAAGACTGGCGTGGTCGAGTTGAGCGGTATAATAAAGTTGATCATTCAATTGATATCGCAATATGCGGTAAATATGTTGAATTGCAGGATGCTTATAAAAGTATCATTGCTTCATTTCTTCATGCTGGCATGGAAAACGATGTTCAGGTTAATCTGATTTGGGTGAACAGCGAAGAACTCGAAGGAAAAAATGCTGCAAAAGAACTAAAAAATGTTTGTGGTCTATTAGTACCCGGAGGTTTTGGCGATAGAGGAATTGAGGGTAAACTTGCTGCTATTCAATATGCCCGTGAAAATAATATTCCTTTCTTTGGAATCTGTTTAGGATTACAATGTGCTGTAGTTGAATTTGCACGGAATATTTTAAAGAAACCTAAGGCAAACAGCACTGAGTTTAATAAAAAAACACCTGAGCCTGTCATTCACTTAATGGAAACACAAAAGTCAGTTAAACGACTTGGTGGTACAATGCGTCTGGGTAGTTATCCCTGCAATTTAAAAGAAGGCACTAAAACCCGCTCAGCATATGGGGTTGCAAAGATAGACGAACGCCATCGTCATCGTTATGAATTTAATAATGATTATCGTGATCAGATTGAAGATGCCGGTATGGTCATCAGTGGGCTCTCCCCGGATGGTACATTAGTAGAAATGATCGAGTTAAAAGATCATCCCTGGTTCATTGGCTGTCAGTTTCATCCAGAATTAAAATCACGGGTCGTTAAAGCACACCCATTGTTTAGAGAATTTGTTGCTGCCAGTTTAAAATATTCAAAAAATCAAAGTAACTAAATTATATCAATTTTATATCTTTTCATAAATATTGTCTCCAAAAATTATCCGGTTACTTACCCAAAATAATTTGTTTCAAGTATAAGATAATATTAACTTTAGCTGAACTATATGGGAATTAATAATGAGTGCTACTTTTTGGGATTCGTTTGACCATCTGCTTAAACAAGCAGAAAACGAATTTCTAAATTTTAATTATAATAATGCTGTCAAAGCCTGGCATAATTATTATAAAATCACTGCAAAAAAAGAATATTTAAATATTGTTCAGGAGCTGGATGATACCTGGTCTGCTGAGACATTTACAGATATTGCAACTCTCAATCGACTTTTTACATTATTCCAAACCTATAAAGATAAATTCAATAAAAAAGAAATAAGTAATTATACTTTTCAGCTTTATAAAAAATTGTTCATTAAAATTTATAAGCAGAATTTTCAAAGTACGGCTCAAAATGAAATAACAACAGAAGCGGGTATATTTGAATACCTGGCTGGTAACGATCAGACTGCAACAAGTATTTTATCTTCTGTACTTAAATCAGATCAGGAGTCTATGGTCGCCCGTGTCTATCTGGGACATGCTTTAATGGCCTTAAAAGATCAACGTGGTGCCATTGCTATCTTATCACAAAATCTAATTTTAAATGCTGATAAGCTTCGTGCAGATGACCTGTATTTGTCACAATTTAAAATGTTATATGGAAAATTATATTCTTCGGTGAGTAATGCAGAGGAAGCAGCCTGGTTAATGCCATTTGAATCATGGTTCCGAAATTGGCTGATTTTTGATGAAGACAAAATATTTTATGATCTGATCAGAAAAAAAGAAACGAATGAACGCATTGTGCAGGTTAAATATTATTCTTATGAACGCTATCGTCATTTTGCCCGATGCTTATATATTGCTGAATATGCTCGGCATTATTTAAAAAAAGAAACAGGTCTAGTGCTGGAACAGGAAAAATATATGGCCAAACTGGACAGCCATTTGTTTGACCGTTATCGAAAGAAACGTAAAGAAATTAAACCACCTGTACCAAAGGTACAGACAGCCTGAAATATATTTTTTTATAATTTCAGTTATAATTCACATAATGAATCTTATTATATCTAATTTATCTGGGAGTTAATATTTGATTAAGGGAATTCTATTTGATTTTGATGGTGTTGCTGTAAAAAGTATGGAACAGCATTATGAAGCATGGAGTAAGGCTTTAGCTGAAAAAGGTTGTAAAATTGATAAAGAAGATTTTTTTATGCTGGAAGGCCAGGGTGTAAAAGAAATTTCAAATGCTATAGGTCGAAAATTTAATCTAAATCAAAAAGACATTGATGAACTTGGCGGAAGAAAATCGTTTTATTATAAACAAATTATGGAATTGGAGTTTTATCCATATTTTTTCGAATTATTAGAAGTTCTCAAAACAAAAAAATTAAAGATGGGTGTAGTCACAGGTGGAGCAAAATCGCGAGTTACTGAAGTGGTCGAAAATCACTTTAAAGAGTATTTTGAATGTCTGGTTACTGTGGATGATGTTAAACATGGAAAGCCATTTCCGGATCCATTTTTAAAAGGGGCCGAACTTTTAAACTTAAAACCTAATGAGTGTATTGTCATTGAAAATGCTCCAAACGGCATTGAAGCAGCCAGTAAAGCCGGTATGATCGTAATTGCTGTTAAAACTACATTGACAGAAAAATATCTGGATCAGGCAAATTTTGTGATGGATGATTTTCAGGCTGTTGAAAAAACAATTTTATCTTTGCTTTAGCCATTTGAATAACTTGGTTTTGATCTTCAGAGGTTTATTCGCTAAATTTCCGCACTTTCAAATTGTAAAATTAGTAAATCAAAAAATGGTATTCTTTATATATGTATAAATTATCAGCTTTAATTAATTTTTCGTCGGCACATTACCTGAATGCATATAAAGGCGATTGTGCCCGATTACACGGTCATAACTGGAAGGTACTTGTTGAAGTATCTTCAATTAAGCTAGATGAGACCGGGATGGCTATGGATTTTAAAGATCTGAATGATATTGCCTGGAAGGTTATTGGAAAATTTGATCACCAGGTTATTAATGAAGTTGAACCCTTCAATAAAATCAATCCAACTGCAGAGAACATGGCCCGTTATTTTTATCGGGATATTAAACACAGTCTTCCAATTAATATCAAAATGGAAAAAATCGGACTTTGGGAAACGGATAATTATCTTGTCGAATACAGTGAGTAGTAGACCACCAATTGAAAAGACCGATTCGTTGCGGATTAACGAAATCTTTTACAGCATTCAGGGCGAGTCTACCTATGCAGGGATACCTTGTGTGTTTGTGCGATTGACTTACTGTAATTTGCGATGCAGTTTTTGCGACACAGAATATGCTTTCTTTGAGGGCGATTATAAGTCATTTAAAAAAATTTTATCAGAAATAAAGAAATATAGTTGTTCTCTGGTTGAGATTACCGGCGGTGAGCCCTTGGTTCAGAAAAATATTATTCCTTTTATGACAATACTTTGCGATGCTGGTTATGAAGTTTTAATTGAGACAGGTGGACATATGGATATTTCAGGAATTGATGAACGGGTTAAACGCATTATGGATATCAAATGTCCGGGCAGCGGAGAATCGGAAAAAAATTATTGGGAAAATTTAAATTATATTAAAGAATCTGATCAAATAAAGTTTGTCATCAGCAATCGGAAAGATTATGACTGGGCGAAAAACATTATAGAAAAATATAATATAAATAAAAAATGCCCGATATTAATGTCTCCAAATTTTAAAGAAATAGATAATATAACATTAGCTGAGTGGATTTTAGCTGACCGTTTGGATGTACGATTTCAATTGCAGATTCACAAATATATCTGGGCACCGGATAAATAGAAGTTTTTGAAAATGAGTTTCCCAACAGGGATTATTTTATTACACATGTAAATGAGGAATTTACATCGGTTTGTCCGAAAACAGGATTACCGGATTTTGGTACTATTACTATTAACTACATTCCGGATAAATTATGTCTTGAACTTAAAGCCCTTAAATATTACTTCCTGGACTTCCGTAATCAGGGTATTTTTTATGAGGCTGTCATCAATACCATTCTTGATGATCTTGTTAATGCCTGTCAGCCGCGTTACATGGAAATACGCGGTGATTTTACTACCCGAGGCGGATTGCATTCAACAGTTATTGCTTTGCATGATCCCGAAAAACGAGGTCAGTTTAAATGAGCAAATCCAGAGCGATGGTTCTTGTTTCTGGTGGTATGGATAGTTGTGTAACAGCTGCTATCGCGAACCAAAATTATCGTATGACTTTTTTACATCTGAATTACGGCCAGCGCACCGAACAACGAGAATTAAAAGCATTTCATGACATTGCTGATTTTTATGATGTTCACGATCGTCTGGTTGTTGATGTAGGATTTCTAAAACAGATTGGCGGATCAAGTTTAACGGATTCTAACATTGAGGTAAGTAAAGCGGATCTGAATTCACAAGGTATTCCAACCAGTTATGTTCCTTTCCGTAATGCTAATATTTTATCAATTGCAACAAGCTATGCGGAGGTAATCAGAGCTGTAAAAATATTTATTGGCGCTGTGGAAGAAGATTCTTCAGGTTACCCGGATTGCCGTGATAATTTTTTTAAAGCTTTCAACAATGTAATTAATCTTGGCACTAAACCAGAAACCATAATTGAAATTGAAACGCCCATCATACATTTGAAAAAATCGGATATAATTAAGAAGGGGATAGAGCTTAAAGCTCCGTTGGATAAAACCTGGTCCTGTTATCAAAGTGAAGAGAGAGCCTGTGGCGTCTGTGACAGTTGCGCTCTGCGTTTAAAAGGATTCCAATTGGCCGAGGTGGATGATCCTATTGCTTACAAAGTAAGACCGAAATATATATAGCTCTAAACTCCAAATTTCAAATAACAAAAACCAAACAAATCCCAACCACCAAATTCCAATTCCTAAATCATAAAAAACCTTATTTTCAAATATAACCTTAGTTGTCTGAATTAATTAATTATTTATTACTTTATTAATTATAAATATAATTAGCTAATAAGGTAACTAAACAATTGATATTACTATCTATTAAGGGTATTATTTTATATTTGATTTTTGGAATTTGTCTGTAATTTGGTGCTTGTTGTTTGAGATTTAACAGTTTAATGTTTTTTCTGTTTGCTTTTATCCCGAATAATATTATGCTTTTGCATCAATGCATATAAATGACTGCGGTCTACTTTTAAAATTTCAGCTGTCCTGCGTACATGCCAGTTATTCTCCTCGAGGTGACGTAATATATAATTACATTCAAAATTATCCCTGGCTTTGTAAAGAGAATGGTCAACCAGAGGCTGTGCGATCCTATTAGGTTTCGATTCTTTTTCAATAATTCGCTGAATATCCTCACCTGTAATCTGTGGGCGATTAACCATGATAGTTAAATTGGTAGCTACATTTTTTAACTGCCGGATATTGCCCGGCCAGTTATAACTATATAGAATCGAAAGGGCATCGGGCATCAGTGTTTTTGTTATAAGTCCCTGCCGTTCGCAAATCCGTTCCATAAAATATTCGAATAGTGGAATAATATCTTCCGGCCGATCCCTTAGATCGGGGAGATTTATTTGCAGAACATTAAGACGATAAAATAAATCCTGACGGAATAACTCTTTCCGGATAGCTATATCCAGTTTGACATTAGTAGCTGCAATGACCCGTAAATTTATTTTAACAGCTTCATCACTGCCTAGTCGTTCAATAGTCTTAGATTCCAGTACATGCAATAATTTGGCTTGCATTTCAGTACTGAGTTCGGCAATCTCGTTCAGCAAAATGGTTCCATTATTGGCTTGTTCAAATTTACCGATGGTTGTTTTGAAAGCCCCTGTAAAGGCACCTTTCTCAAATCCAAACAGTTCACTTTCCATGAGATGTGCGGGAATAGCTGCGCAATTGACATTGATAAATGGGTGCTGATTGCGTACAGAATTTAAGTGAATATATTGGGCAAGGTGATCCTTTCCTGTACCATTGTTCCCTGTAATTAACACGTTGGCATCAGATGTGGCAGCTTTTTTAACAAAATTATGAATATTCTGCATAGCGCTACTTTTGCCTATCAGCTTATATTCATTGATCAATGCGGACTTCAGCCTGATATTTTCATCTTCAAGTTCTTTCGTATGCAGCACATGTTCAATCGTATAAATAACCTGTTCCGGCTTAATAGGTTTTTCAATAAAATCATATATGCCGAGCCGCGAGGCTTCCATAGCACTGCGTACAGAACCATGGGCTGTAATAATAATAACAATTTTTCCATCAAGATGTGATTGTGCCCGATTTAGAATTTCAATACCGTTTATATCCGGCAGTTTTAACTCAAGTAAAATGATATCGGGATTTTCTTCATCAATTTTATGCAGTGTGCCGGTGCCATTAGAACTTTCAATGACCTGGAAGTTGCGATCCAGAAAAAGTGTTTTTAAAGCTGATCTGAATTTTTTATCATCATCAGCTATCAAAATTTTAATATGATTCGTTTGCAATTTTGGCTGTCATTCCTCGTATAAATACTTCAACTGGTTAAGACTGGTATCAATAGTTTCCGGCACTTCTTTGGCAAAAATGTCTAAAATGATAAGCGCGTTTACATTGGCATCTTTAGCCGAAATGCTGCGCAGCCGGCGTGCCATAGCATAATTTACAGTTTGAATTTCTTTGTACGAATGTTTTAAACCATCCAGATCCCAGTCGGCTTTCTGCCCAGCTTTATGATTGAAATACTGACCCAGTAAATAGGAGCCTACCGATCTGCTGATAGTCTCCTGAACGCTGGCGAAGGGCAAATGGAATCGGACCATAGGTTTGAGTTTTGACATAATGGGGCAGCCGCTGCTGACCATATATATTCCGAGCATGGCACCTAATCCTTTTTGTACTCCGCAATTTTTAGAATAAGTGCGTTCATCTGTTTTTACTATAACATCAACCTGTTCATAAGAAACAACATCATTAAATTCGGAAAGTATGTTTACAAGATTTTTGGCAATCGGACAGTAAGGATGGTTTTCCTTTGTTAGCGTACAATTTTTACATTGGTGATTTTCAAGTTTTGCCCATTCAGCTTCTATCTCTAGTTCAAAATTTAAAAGACTCAATTCGATTGAATCAAGTAGAATGGGGAAGTGCAGAATACGTCCATCTTTAAAATTAAAAGTATAATCAAACAAAAGTGGTGGATCGTTAGCCATAGGTAATCCCGGTAATAATTTGAATTGATGCGATTAAATATAATAAAATATTTGAATAATTTCAGGGAGTTTAAAACAGAAGCTAATAAAGTTTATGAATATTCCAAGTTTAGATTTGTTTTATCACCATAAAAAAGCGACCGCACGTTTACCAAGGATATAGTCATCAAATATTGTTTTAGCTGATTTATTTGCCAGTCCAAAACAAACATGGATGGGTAACAGATGTTCCTCACGGGGATGGCAATAACGGGCTGAAGGTGCTTTTTGCCACTCAATAAGATTCTGTTCCCTATCGAAGTCAGACATTGATCCGTCGCATACGTCGATCAACCAGTCCTGGAATTGATTATTAGCAAGGTCCGGATCGTTTTTACCCCGCCAGGAGAATGCACTCATGTTATGAAAAGAAAATCCTGAACCTATCACAAGAATGTTTTCTGAACTAAGTTCCCCCAATGCCTGGCCAAGTTTAATATGAGCGGTTGGATTTAAACCGCTTAGAAGTGAAAGTTGTAGTGCAGGAATATTGGCATCAGGGTACATCAGTTTCAAAGGGATGAATAGTCCATGATCAAATCCTCGCTGAGTATCGATCTGATTTTTTATCCCATATTGGTTTAATAATCCGGATATCCTCTCGGCCAAATCCGGATTTCCAGGAGCTGAGTATTTTATTTTATAAGCTTCATCCGTGAAACCATAATAATCGTAGAACATGTCAGGAGCAGATGAGCCTTGTACAGTTGCAACAGATTCTTCCCAATGGGCGCTGATAACCAGAATGGC
>JARRPN010000223.1:0-1536 GCA_037382875.1 Calditrichaceae bacterium
AATTTGGTTAAAATATTTTGTCAGATAATTTTGTTTAAAAAAAGATGAAACCAGTTCAAATATCCAGCCAAACGGCGCGTCAAATAATTCTCGATGCACAATTGCTTAATAGTCAGGCTACATTGAAGCCCGGTAAAGATGGATTAAATAAAATCTTTGATCACCTGGGCTATATCCAGATTGACACTATTAATGTCATTGAACGGGCCCATAATCATATTCTCTGGACACGCCTGCCCGGTTATAAAAATCAAATGCTTCATGATTATCAGGCTGTCGATCGCAAGGTTTTTGAATACTGGGGACACGCCATGTCCTACCTGCCCATGTCCGATTACCGATACTTCCTAGCAAAGATGAAGAGATTTAAGGATCCATCACATCCCTGGGTTTTGAATATGTATAAAAACGGAAAACATCTTCTGGAACCTGTGATGGATCGAATTCAGGCGGAAGGACCGCTATCCTCAAAAGATTTTAAAAGACCGGATAATCAAAAAGGGGGAATCTGGTGGGACTGGAAACCGGCTAAATTTGCTCTTGAGTATCTATTCTGGCGGGGTGATTTGATGATATCCGAACGGAGAAATTTCCAGAAAGTATATGATCTCACTGCACGTGTTCTACCGGCTGATATCAATACACAGTTGCCTGATGAAAGGGAAAATGCCGAATATTTGATCAAACGTGCGCTTAAAGCGATGGGCATTGTTAATGAAAAAGAGATAAACAGTTTCATGCAACCTAATGCAGCAAGAGATTCAAATTTCAAATCGGTCAATAGAGAAGTGATCACAAAAGTACTCAATGAACTTCTTGAACAGGGAATTGTTACGCGCATCCAAGTTGAGGCTAGTAAATCAAATAATGATTGTGCTCTGATAAATGTTATTGAAAAACACCAGGATCAAAAAAAGTATCCGAAGACAGTATATTTTCTTTCCCCCTTTGACAACTTGATTATTCAACGCGATCGGGTAAAACGGTTGTTTGATTTTGATTATACGCTTGAATGTTATGTACCGGAACCAAAGAGAAAACATGGTTATTTTGTGCATCCGATTTTATTTGGCGATCAGCTTGTCGGTCGCATAGATCCAAGGGCAGATCGCAAATCTAAGAATATGATTCTTAATAAAGTTACATTTGAGGATGCTTTTGAACCAGATGATATGTTTTATGATATGTTTGCTGAAAAATTAATTGAATTTATGAAATTTAACCGATGCAATACGATTAGCATTAAAAACGTGCGACCGGCAAAATTAAAATCAAAAATTAAAGCGGAACTCCATACAAGATTAAATTAATCATTCCAGTCAATGCATAAAGAACTTTACGAACAACTAGTAGCCGCGTTTACCAGTGAAAACCTGAATTATATTACAACAAGTATTATAGAAGCCTATCGGAATAAACGGTATGGTTTGTTGGAAAAGCTGGTAAGGGGATTAAAAGAGCATTATACATTTCCGGAATCAAAAATTAATAAATACTTTTCCCGCCTCATCATGTTGTATCATCCGGATAAAATTA
>JARRPN010000223.1:1656-5940 GCA_037382875.1 Calditrichaceae bacterium
CTACTAAACGCGATGATAGCATTTTAGCAGCTCTGTCTCATATTCAAATAACTATGGATATACTCCAAAGTAAATCTGAACCCAATATGATGGATTCGCATATCATGGATGGATTTGAAATTGAATTCGGATTTGATGATGAAGATTTTGAGGATATCAACAATTGGAACGTATATGATCTTGATGGAAATATTGAAAAAAGCGCAGATAGGATCAATCAGTATAATGATTTTTTTACTCTGTTAAAGATTCAGGAATTCGGGCATACTGACACACATATTCCCGTATCCGAACTTCAGAATCTGGATGGAAAGATCGAATTAACCGGAGTGCAAATGGACGATCTGAGTGGTATTGAGTACTGTGTAAATATACAGGTCGTTGATTTTTCAGATAATCATCTGACCGAAATTACAAAGCTTGGTTATCTGAATGATCTGAGAGAGTTGGATCTCTCACAGAATAACATTGATGATATCAGCGCCTTGTCCGGTTTGTTACAATTGGAATCACTTGATCTGGCTTTTAATAATATTGATAATATCAGCAAACTATTTGATCTTCCAGCCTTAAAATATCTGAATCTAATTGGAAATCCCGTACCTATTCATCAGATTGAAGAAATAAAAAAACGTAGTTGTATGGTTGTCTTTTAGAGTAGTGGAATAATTGATATGATAAAGACTATTGTATCTACATATTATAAATTGCATCTATTCTATATGGTTGAGTAATATAATTTTAAAGGAGATAAGCATTGTTTTTAAAACCCGGGAGTACTACCGCATTCATCTGGCAGGATGCTAAAATCACTTATGATCAAATCTTACAGCATGTTGATTTTTACTCAACTTTATTTGATAAAAATGAGACAGGCAAAGTGGCTATTTTTTCGCCCAATAAACCGGAATGGGCCTATGCTTTTTATGCAGGCTGGAAAAATGATAGTATTGTTGTACCGATCGATTTTATGGCCACAGCGGAGGAAGTTGCCTATATATTAAATGATTGCCGGCCGGAAGTAGTCTTTATTTCAGAAGAAACAGCCGATGTTTTTAATGAAGTGAAGGAAAAATTAGTATATCCTATCCAGACTATTATCCTCGAAAAACTTGAGCATAATCCGGAAAAGTTTTCGGTTGAACCCTTACCAGATGCAGATTTACAAAAGACGGCAGTAATTATTTATACCTCCGGGACTACAGGCAGCCCTAAAGGTGTGATGCTAAGTTATGATAACCTCCTGGCCAACATTGAAGCGGTCGTTCATGATATCCATATATATACTCCCGAACGCAGGGTGATGGCTTTGCTGCCACTGCATCATATTTTTCCGTTGCAGGGAACATTAGTTGGGCCGCTGTATGCCGGCGGGACGATTGCATTCGCTCCATCCATGGTTTCAGAAGATATCATTGCCACGCTGCAGAACAATCAGATCAATATTATTATAGGTGTGCCACGATTGTATGAAGCGATCCGCAAAGGTATTATGGATAAGATTAATGCGAATATTATTGCGAAGATGTTGTTTAAGCTGGCTAGGGTGATTAACTCCCGAGCGTTCTCGAAAAAGATATTTAAGACCGTTCACCAGAAATTTGGTGGGCGTGTGGAATACATGGTATGCGGCGGGGCCAAGCTTAATGAGGATGTTGCCAGTGATTTTAAAGTTCTGGGATTCGAAATGCTCGAGGGATTTGGGATGACAGAAGCGGCTCCGATGATCACCTTCACCCGACCGGGCAGGTGGAAGATTGGTTCGGCAGGGGAATCGATGCCGGAATTGGAAGTCACAACCCGGGATGGAGAAGTGATTGCGAAGGGACGAAATATCATGCAGGGATACTACAATCGTCCTGAAGAAACGGCTCAAGTTCTCAAAGATGGCTGGTTGCATACCGGTGATCTCGGCTACATTGATGTTGATGGCTATATTCATATTACCGGTCGCAGAAAAGAAATCATAGTTTTATCTAATGGTAAGAATATCAATCCTGAGGAGATCGAATCCAAGCTGATGACTATATCCGATTGTATCGCTGAGGTGGGTGTCTTTATGATGAACGATTCATTACAGGCAGCCATACTCCCTGATTTTAAGGTTATGCGGGATAAAAATGTTGTTAACATTGATGAGATGTTTCGCTGGGATGTCATCGATCAATATAATCGAAAATCATCTTCATATAAGAAAATATCCAAATTTGTTTTGGTCAAGGATGAGCTGCCAAAGACACGTCTGGGCAAGATACAACGATTTAAGCTGAGCGAACTGGCCGCGGCCCATACTGCAATCAAAAAAGAACATAAAGCTGAGCCCGATTATGAAGAATATCAGGTGATACGCGATTTTATGCGTGAACAAACCAAAGCTGAGGTGGCACCTGATGATCATTTTGAAATTGATCTGGGATTGGACTCACTGGATAAGATCAGTTTTATCACTTTTCTGCAATCAACCTTTGGCGTGGATGTGAGGGAAGATATATTGTTGCATCATTCGACCATCGAAAAAATTGCAGAATATATGAGAGAGAAAAAGAGCAAAATAGCCGTGGAAGCTGTTAAGTGGTCGGAAATCTTTAAAGAAAAAGTGGATCTGAAATTACCAAAAAGCTGGTTTACACAGAACCTGTTTAAAAATTTATCCAAGTACGGATTAAAGCTATATTTTAGACTAAAGGGTGAGGGCACGGATAATTTACCGGAAGGGCCTTTTATTCTGGCGCCGAATCACCAAAGTTTTTATGATGGATTATTTGTATCAGCGTTCTTGAATAATCGAGTAATGAAGAATACCTATTTTTATGCCAAGGAAAAACATGTTCGGAACCGATGGGTAAGGGCTTTTGCTAATCGTCATAATGTTATTATCATGGATATTAATCGCGATTTGAAACACTCTTTACAAAAGCTGGCTGAAGTCCTAAAAAAAGGAAAGAACGTGATGATCTTTCCGGAAGGCACACGAACCAATGACGGGCAGTTGGGCAAATTTAAAAAAGCTTTTGCCATTTTAAGCCATGAGATGAACGTGCCTATTATACCGGTATCCATCAAAGGGGCTTTTGAAGCGTTGCCAAAGGGTAGGTTAATTCCCAAACCATTCAAGAAGATTAATATCAAATTCCATAAGCCGGTGTTTCCTACCGGGCATGATTACGATACGCTGTTAAATGCTGTATTTCAGCAATTAAATATGGAAATGGCATAGGAATATAATATTCATTATCCAGTTATGTTGAGTAATGTCATTCTGAGCCCGATGTCTAGTAAATCGGGAGAGGAATCTTATATAGAACCGAACAAGTTATAGATTCTTCAGTCGCAAGCTCCTTCAGAAAAATAAAATTTCATAATAGTCTAGACAAATAATTAAAAATTACTTTTAACAAATCCTTGGTAATTGTTCACCAATCGGCATATCCACAATACGATTAATGCCCAGTGGTGTTTTCATGGCCACCTTGCCAATATGCTCATCAACTACTTTACCAATAATCGAGGCATTCTTCCCGTATTCATTTTTCTGCATGGTCGCTAATACTTTATCTGCAACTTCTGCTTTCACAAAGGCAATTAACTTACCCTCATTGGCTACATACAACGGGTCAATACCCAGAATCTCACAGGCGCCGCGCACATCATCACGAACGGGAATTTTATCCTCATAAATCTGGATCCCTTTTTGGGCGCTTTTTGCCATTTCATTCAGCGTGGTGGCCACGCCTCCACGGGTGGGATCGCGCATGGCATGGATATCAGTGGATACTTTTAACATATCCTGTACCAAGCCATTTAGAGCAGCCGTATCGCTGATGATTTGTGTCTGAAAAGAAAGACCTTCGCGGGTGGTCATCACGGCCATGCCGTGATCAGCTATAGTGCCGGACAGGATAATCTTATCTCCAATTTTAATTTTAGGAATACCCAGATCGATATTATTGGGGATGATACCAATACCGCTGGTATTGATAAATAGTTTATCACAGGAACCATGATCGACGACTTTGGTATCACCGGTAACAATCTGCACCCCGGCTTTATCGGCCGACTGTTTCATGGATACGACTATTTTATGCAAATCTTCGATGAGCAATCCTTCTTCGAGGATGAATCCGCAACTTAGATATTTGGGTACTGCTCCATTCATACAAATATCATTAATAGTACCGTTTATAGCCAGTTCACCGATATTACCACCTGGAAAAAATATCGGACTGACCACAAAGGAATCGGTGGTGAAAGCCAGTCGGCCATTGGGATTTTCCAGGGTAGCCT
>JARRPN010000224.1:0-4278 GCA_037382875.1 Calditrichaceae bacterium
CTTTTGATCAAAATTTCAGGGTATTCGGAGTTCCTCTGATGCCTCAAAAATAATTAATTATGAATTCACAGTTTTATAATCAATTTAATCCGGATAATAAAAATATAGTCACAATTTTTGGTGATCGTCTTAAAAAATCATTATTAAATTTATTATCTGCTGAAGCCATTAAGATGGAATATCATGTATTAGTTCTTTCAGATAAACCCATGAGTTATCCACTTGCGGGCAAAGTTCTTGTCTGTGATGATCTATCTATAGTTCACCAGTTAATTGATAAGGAAAAACCAGCGCAGATATATCTGGCGAGCAAAGTACAGAATGATTTGCTATATCCGTTTACAAAAAAAGATATCAATCAACTTACTGGTAATTTAGCAGAGAGAATACTACTGTATTATGATGTTGATTCAACCAGTAAAATAAATCTGAAAACGAGTTCATTTATTAGTAAATCTCAAATGATTTGTTCGATTAATTATAATCTGCTTAAAGATAATCTACCTCAAATTTCAAAAATAAAAGAGCTTAAATCCAAATCAATTGATGAACAGATATCCGAAAAAGTATATTCAATCATTAAAAAAATATGTCCTTATTTTCTGGAAGTTGATCAAATGGAAAACAAAATATGTTTCATCGATCAGATTAAAGGGCTCTATGATGAAAACGTCATTCGATCTATTGCCAGAAATCTAAAATCAAAAATGAATTGTACCATGCTTATAGGGAATACCAACACTTACCAGGTAAAGGCAATTTAGTGCCAAATCCAACAGTACTTATCTTAGGTGCAAGCGATTTGGGTACAGCTTGTGCTTTAAGACTATTTCAGGCTGGATTACATATTATAATATTAGAGAAGGACTGTCCACTCGATATTTATCATTCAAGATCGTTCAGTAATGCTATATTCTCTGGTTACAAAACCATTGAGAATATAAAGGCAAAGACATATGCACAGGCGTTGGATGAGGATATAGTAAATCCAGATTCAGATATTTCCAACTTTATACAATTTACGGTTTTGAATCGTGAAATCCCGGTTTTGTTAGAATCAGATAGCTCATATCTTAAACAAACAATGATAGAGTATTGTATCGTTTGCGAAACATCATTGTATGAAAATATAAAAAATGATTTACCCGAAAACATTAAAATACTTGGATTTGCAGAAGAAATAAATATGAATAAGTATACCTACACTATTTGTAATTCCAGACTACATTATGGGCGCGTTTTATATGCAAATAGTGAATTAATTAGCGTTGAATCGCACATTATTAAAAATGAAAAAGAATTATATCATCAAATCAAAGCACCAGTTGAAGGTGTTTTTCAATCCATTAAATCTGTCGATGATTTGATTCATGAAAAAGATGAGATAGGGCGGATTGGCGATATTCCAATTTTATCACCTGTTCTTGGCAGAATTAGTGGCATTTTGAATAGTGGAATCATAATTCCGGCCGGTTCGGTATTTGCCGAATTAGATACGAGTCATTCTGGGATGTCGGGACATGTTTTAACCATGAGTAGTTTTTGTCTTGCCGGTGCTATTCTTGAAGCAATTATGTATGATATTAATTCATAATAATTAAAGTACATTGTATTTTGAGGTTGTTTTTATATGTCTGATCAAATACTTACTATCATATCTCAGTCTCGGGATTTTGTTTGGGGATTTCCTCTTTTGATTCTGCTAGTTGGGACAGGGATTTTTCTCACGATTCGTTTAAGAGGGGTACAAATAACAAAACTGCTCCATGCTCTTTACCTTGGTTTAATCAAACGTAAAGAGCAGGATGATCAACCGGGTGATATTTCCCACTTTCAGGCTTTGATGACTGCTTTATCTGCTACAGTGGGGACAGGCAATATAGCCGGAGTTGCCACAGCTCTGGTTGCGGGGGGACCGGGCGCATTATTCTGGATGTGGATTACTGGATTAGTCGGAATGGCTACTAAATATAGTGAAGCGGTACTGGCAGTAAAATATCGTGAAGTTGATGAAACCGGTACTATGAGTGGTGGGCCAATGTATTATTTGCATAGGGGATTGGGCCAGCGGTGGCTGGGTGTGCTTTTTGCCATTTTTGCTGCTGTGGCTGCGTTCGGAATCGGTAATATGGTGCAATCAAATTCTGTGGCTGAAGCGCTTAGTGAAAATTTCAGTATTCCTCATATTTTGACAGGAATTATATTAATGCTGCTTACTCTATTAGTCATAGTTGGCGGTATTAAAAGTATTGGCAAGGTCACAGGGATTTTGGTGCCCGTAATGATTGTATTCTATTTTATCAGTGCCTTAGCCATTCTAATCATTAGAATTGATGCGATACCCCATATTTTTATGCTTATTATGAATGAAGCGTTTGATTTTGATGCCGCTGCCGGGGGATTTTTAGGATCAGCAATGATGATGGCCATGCGTGAAGGTGTAGCGAGGGGTGTCTTTTCCAATGAATCCGGTTTAGGCAGTTCACCGATCGCGGCAGCAGCAGCAAAAACAAAGCATCCCGTTGCGCAGGCTCTGGTTTCCATGACCCAGACCTTTATTGATACCATTATAATTTGTACTATGACTGGTTTCGCGATTTTACTTTCCGGATTATTAGGGAATGGATTAAATGGTGCCCAACTGACCTCTGCAGCATTCTCGATTAATTTGCCCGGACAATCAGGTGGATTAGTTGTAGCGATTGGCCTGGTTTTGTTTGCTTATTCGACTATTTTAGGTTGGAGTTACTATGGTGAAAAATCTGTAGAATTTATCGCAGAAATTGGTAACAGAACTAAATTAACATTAACCTATGTACTGATAATCATTATAATTATACCATTCTGGATTGTGAATCAGGTTGAAGAAGGAGGATTATATCTTTCAATCGTGCTTTTATTAATTTATGTTTTCATTTATTTCAAAATTCGAAAGAGTATTTTAAATCCTACTATAAAAATGATTGTGACATTATATCGCAGCGCTTTTGGTATATTTGTTCTTATTGGTACAATTGCCCATTTAAATCTAGTATGGACTATGGCAGATCTTTTCAATGGATTAATGGCATTTCCAAACTTAATAGGTCTATTAGGATTATCCGGAGTAGTTGTAAAAATCACTAAAGAGTATTTTAAACAAAAAGAACTATAACTTTTTTAGTTTTAAAGTTGACTCAATTTGCTCAAAATATTATATTAAACGCTCTTTTTAAAGATGAGAGCCAGTAGCTCAGTTGGTAGAGCAGCGGCCTTTTAAGCCGTTGGTCGAGAGTTCGAGTCTCTCCTGGCTCACAAGAAGGCTTGGATTTGAAAAATCAAGCCTTTTTTATTTTTAAATTGAAACGGTTCAAATCTTGATTTGAACCGTTCAAAAAAGTATATTCCCTCATAATTGAATGCACCTGTAGCTCAATTGGTAGAGCAGCGGACTCTTAATCCGTTGGTTGAAGGTTCGAGTCCTTCCAGGTGTACAATTTTTATTAATTTGATTTTTTTGTTAATATAACCAGTATAGGAACAACGCACTTGTTGAGAACAGACTATATATTACTATCTGGGCACTTCGTTAATAATTCATTTTTTAAATTAACTTTTTTTCACTTAAACCATATTGAAATGACTTCGGTCAGAAAGGTGAAATTATGAGCGTATTACACCCCGTTGATTGGATTATTATTGCCGGTTATTTTCTTGTGATTTTGGGTTTAGCCTGGTGGGTCATAAAAAAGCGCCAGGATACTTCAACTGATTATTTTCTTGCCGGACGACATTTAGGCTGGTTTATTGTCGGTGCATCTATTTTTGCATCCAATATTGGTTCTGAGCATCTGGTTGGATTGGCCGGTTCCGGAGCAACCGATGGCGTGGCCATGGCCCATTATGAATTACATGCCTGGTGTTTACTTGTACTTGGCTGGATTATGGCCCCGTTCTACATGCGTTCCAAAGTATTTACCATGCCGGAATTTTTAGAAAGACGATTCTCTCCGGCAGCACGCACAGTTTTATCAGGTATTTCATTGATTGCTTATGTATTGACCAAAATTGCAGTCGGTATTTTTGCCGGTGGCATTGTATTTAGCGTATTGTTACCGGATATAAGTTTTATGGGTATGGATAGTTTTTGGGTCGGTTCCATATTAGTTATTATTCTTACCGGATTATATACTATTTTAGGAGGTTTACGGGCTGTGGCTTATACGGAAGCCATGCAAACTGTTATTTTAATTTTGGGTTCTATACTGGTAACCATATTCGGATTAAAAGCTTTAGGTG
>JARRPN010000225.1:0-4276 GCA_037382875.1 Calditrichaceae bacterium
GACTGAGTTAAACCGCCCGGCAGATGCTGGACAACTCACTTTCCAAAATTGAACCAGAGCATTTGCTTCGCGGCATTTGGCCGATGGGGCGTTATCCGGTCGGCTTAAGTTATTTGTTAGCTTATCTTATCTTTGACTTCCCAAATATTAAACCTGATCCCGAAAGGATCTTGAACATAACAATCCTGACCTTTCCCTTGCCACCTTAGAACCTTACAACCATTTTGTATCAAAATCTCTCTTGTTTCTTCTAAATCTTCCACGAACAGCTCCATCACTGGTCCCTGAATTTCAGTATCCCCGATAATAAAGAGATTAAATGGATTTGCATCTAAATCCACATGCGTCTTATTCTCTGGTCTATGGTCGAATCCCAAAATTTTTGTATAGAATTCATATGCTTTATGTGGATCAGAAGTTTTAACGGCTACATTGGGACTCATCTTTACTTTCATATCATTCTCCAATGTTATTTATTCAAGTTCACGGCTGCGCTAAGCCACGAAATAAATAACAATTATTGAACAAAGCATTTCAAACGAACCGGTAACAAAGTACTGTCATAGCCAAAGGTTCTCATTCCGACGTATCCTAAATCATGCGAACCTTTAGTAAGATCAATATCGATATTCAGACTTTGGGTTTCAACATGGACTGAGTCGGTACTCTTTTGCTCAAATGCGGTCTCGGCGCCTCCAGCGTGGCGCGATCCAGTCAGGTTGAGTGATTGATTAGGCATTTTTAATCATTCTCATTTTTCCATGTGTCTATTAATCCAATTGATTTTGCCTGTGGTAATATCTTTTGTGGCTCAGCGACAAATATTTCATCAATTAATTCTTTTAAATTCTTAACATTATATTCATCTATTTCTTTATTAATTTGGTCTTCGGTGAATAAAATCTTATAACGGCGCTCAAGCTCGTTTTTAAATTCATTTGTATAGATAAATCCAACTTTTGCAGTTTTGTGCATCAATTCAAGCGGGCCTATAAAAATAAGTGCATCATATGCATCATACATTGTTTGGTCTGGCCATGCATTTAACATATGATTACCTACATAGCTTTCTTGACCAAAGACATTATCTTTCAATGTGAAAGCAACGGGTTTATTACCATGGGCCTTGAATGCACTATCCCAAATTCCATTTCCGATACGATCCCATTTTATTGTAATTTTTTCATTCTTTACAAAAAATAAGTTTACATTATGAAATCGAATTGAATAGGTTTTGCCCGGATGCTTTTGATAGAAATAAGTCCCGGTGTTCCAATAGTATTCATTCTTATTATCTTTTATGTTTTTATAAGCGTGTCTTGAATTTGTTAAAAATATTCCTTTTTTCCCATTTTTAAATTCGTCCATTTCTGATAAGATTGTTTTATACATGAGGAAATCGTAGCTGCTAAGTGTCTTACGAAATAATTCAACATCCTGCATTGTCATTATCTCAGACCAATAAGTAGGATTAGCCACGCCAATAACTTTGAAACGTTCATCCAAAGGCAGAGAGTTATTTATTGTATAGATGGTATGTAACAGATCGAAGTATGTTTTATATGGCCATCCTAACCCACTGAATCCATCTTGAAAAGCAGGATAAAGCAGTTCAACGTTTTCAGGTTCTGATTCAAAATATGCGTCCAGGTATTGTTGTTTATTTATTGAGATAACCTCGAGAAATATATATTTCACGGTATCATTAAAAGCAGGCGTTTTGATTAACTCTTGATAAAATTCAAATGGCTCAACGGCAGTATGTAATCCGTCATCAAAGATAATCAAATCATAATCCTTAATAACATTTAATACAAAATTAATAGGCCTCTTCCCCTCTTTGGTTAAAACATCAATGTAAGGCTGTAATCTTTTATCACTACTGATTTGCTGACTGAAAATTGTCTGTAATACTAAAAATATAAATAAAATTGTAACTGTAAAAAGTCGCATATTTATGATCCCCTTAATAGTGTGAATTTATTAATAAACGGTATTAATGGTGATTTTGTTACAAATGCCTAACGCTAAGCTAAGCCACCTGCCCGGCATTTAGCTGACTGAATGATCGTTTCGGCTTAAGCAATTTTTCAGGAAGTAATAATTATAATTTGTATTTACCATTTTGGAATACTATTAATATCTTTTTTAAGAGAATCTATATAAGAATAATCCACTTCCCTTGCTATCATTGGAATAATTGTAATATATCCTTTATCATAAAGCGAAATGTCACTTGTTGTGTCCGGGATTACCGATAACTTTTTTGCACCAGTGATTTGCCAAACTTCTTCTGCATCATTCATATTTTCATCAACAACTTTTTCCAGGATTGGGATTTCCTGAAGTCCAGCGCGATCGGCAACTTTAATACCTTTTATATCCTTTGACGAAATACGGGGAATACTTAATGTTAAATATTGAGGAGGCTTTAATTCGCGTACTACGGAACTTTGTGCAAACCGAACCACCCAATCAGTCGCTGCCTCAATTGAACCAGGAATATCAGATTTTAAACCTGAAACAGCAATTGCTCTAAATCCACCAATACTTGCTATCCTTGCAGCACCAATTGTACCAGAACCTAACCAATCTGCACCTAGATTAGGTCCACCATTAATTCCAGATATTACTAAATCAGGGGGATTATCTTTCATTATGCCAGCAATGGCTAAAACAACACAATCAGCAGGGTATCCATCCACAGAATATGCTTTTATCTCATCAGAGATATTAACTTTTTCTACTTCCACTCGACCATTTCTAATGGCTCCTAAATAATTAGTACTACCACTTTTGTCACTATTTGGGGCAACAACATAGGTTTCGGAAATTTTAGAAAAAGCCTTTGCTAATTCAATTATTTTAATATCATCAATGCCATTGTCATTAGTGATTAGAACGCGATTTGGCCAGTCATTTGAGTTTTGACATAATGCCAAATGAAAAGAAAAGATTAAAAAAATTAGACTCATTTGGAATAAGTTCATAGTAGATCTCATGTTTTTACCTCAAAAGTTTGGTTGCTGCCGAACAGCCCGCGGTTATAACCCGTCCGCCCATGACAGAATGTGTGTTCATAACCGAATGAGTATGCATAATAAACCAACAGCTGTTTGATACCGATGTTAGATGATCTCATGGTATAATATAATGTGAGAAATTTTATTATCCTAACTGAATAATCCCAAAAACCGCGGGCCAGCCGATGACCGCCCTCTGGCAATACACTTCCCGTAATTGAAAAGCGTCTGCAAGGCTCAGACGGAATCAAGACAGAAAATACGTACTTATTATTTTAAAACTCTTTTTTTCCTTACTTTTTGTCTGGCCAAAATTAAAAATGATCCGTATAAAACATTGAATAAATCAAACTAGATTTTATTCATAAGTTTTTTCTATGTTCTTTTCCCTTAATGGAAAAGAACCAAAAGATCATCGGCTGATTAAAAACAGGCTGAAATCAACTGCACTACGCTAAAAGAAAAAAACTCGCTCGACGAAACCTCGCTCAGACAGTTTTTCTTTTTTAACGCTTCGTTCCGTTTCTTTCTCTTCGCCTGTTTTTAATAGGCCGGATAAAAACTTTCTATTACCACTGCATGTCCCGAGGTTTTAAAAATGGCATAAAATAAAGAGATTAGAAAAACTCAGCGAAGTGGAACGGCCAAAATTCTGACTGTCTGAGTCCTGCTTTATGGACGAGTTTCAGAATTTTTGTGCAACAAGCGATAGTTTTTCTTTCTATTTATTTTTAAGCCTTGATTTCTTTGGTACTTTCTGTATCAAGACAGAAAGTACATATTAACTGGCCCAAAAGCTCTGTCTGCCGAGAGACTTATCCGCCTACCGGCGCGACCGGTGGGATGATCGGTTTAGCCTGTCCGCCCACTGGCGAGGCTTGAGCGATTAGTTATACATATTTTAAATATTATCATATAATCCAAAATTAATTACCAGTAGAAAAAGTATGTACAACGCTCTCACTCGAGAAATCGTTATTATTTTCAGAATGAGCAAGTACTTTCCAATAATAAGTTGAATTCTTTTCCAAATCTTCTATCTTCAGGCTGAATTCCCGAATCGTTTCCTCTGAAGAAGTTGTAATTTTATCACTACAGTTAATCAATGCAAAAGATATCATAATTATGGCTAACATGAATGAGACTCGTTTCTTTGATTTTATACCAATTATGCTCACCATCGCCGCCAAAATGATAAAAGTTGCTAGATGAATTTTATTCTTATGAGATAAATAAGAAGCTACAACTGGAAC
>JARRPN010000226.1:0-4246 GCA_037382875.1 Calditrichaceae bacterium
TTGCAGGATTTCTTTTAAACTCATTACTTTCTCCTTGTTTACTCATAACGCAGTGACTCGACCGGATTGGCTGTTGCTGCTTTTACCGACTGGATACCTATGGCCATGAGTGCTGAAATTATTGAAACACCGGCTGCAGTTAAAAATAAATAGGCACTTAAATCCGTTTTATAGATCCAACCGACGGTAATTAAAAAATTTGATAAATAGTACGCTATCGGTAAAGCGATAATATTTGCTATAATCACCAAAACCAGAAATTCTGAAAGCAGCATGCCGGTTATTTTTCTCACCGATGCTCCCAATACTTTACGTACACCTATTTCTTTTGTGCGGCGCTCTGCAGTGTAGGAGGACAAAGCAAAAAGACCAAGACAGGCAATAAACACAGATATCACCGCAATATATTTAAATATTTCCAAGGATTTTGTGGTCGTTCTTAAATTCTCTTCAAAAGCATAATCGAGTATCGAATACTCAAAGGGTAATTCGGGAACTATCCTGTTCCATACTTTTCTGATATAATCAATCGTAGTATAATCTGGTTTAGTTACGGTTTTAATATAGATGTAAAATGGCTGGTCGGGCAGAAAGAAAAGTACGGCTGGCGCTTTTTTTGTGAATACATGGGGGAAGTGAAAATCCTTCGCAACTCCGATTATAGTTTTTCTGGCCTCTCCTCTTTCATTAAAAATCATCACTTTGCCAATGGGATCATCCCAGCCATAATGCCTGGCTGTTTCTTCCGTAATAATCATGCTGTTTTCATCATGGAAATCACGTGAAAAACTTCTTCCCTTAACAATTTTAATGTCAATGGCTTCAATAAAATTATACCCACAGGGATAGCTGTAAATACTTTCAGTTTCTTCTTTGTTTGCTCCTTCCGGTCGTATTTTATCCTGGCGACCCCATGCAAATGGCAAAACCTGGGCTGATGCAACAATATCGATATTTGAATTTTGTTTTAGCTCTCTCTCCAATACATCAAATTTTGTATCAATACTGTTATTTACCGGTATTGTAATTACATTTTTACGGCTGTATCCCAAATCTACCTTTGCCAGCATATCCAGCTGTTTCATTCCGGTCAGGGTAAAGGCAATCATGACAAAAGCAAGAGCAAATTGAAACAAAACTAATATTTTTCGGAACTTAACTCCGCCTTTTCTGGATGAATATTGATCTTTCAGAATGTGGCTCGGATTGAATGATGATAAGAAGAAAGCAGGATAAATCCCCGAGACAATACCTACTGCAAGTGTTACACTTATAGTAAGAAGCAATATACGCGGATTTTGCCAGAAAATTAAATCCGTTTCACCAATCATTGCGATAAAAGCTGGTCTTATAAGTTCAAACATCAGGAATGTCAGTATCAATGCCAGCAAGGACAAGAGAACAGATTCTCCAATATATTGATAAATTAATTGTGTCTTGTTGGCGCCTATCACCTTACGTACACCGACTTCTTTCGCCCGATTACTAAATCGTGATGTCGATAAAATCATAAAATTTATGACAACAATAATTAAAAGAGCGATAGCAATTCCAACAATAAGATAGAATTGGAACAGGGGTGTAACATTAAATCCACTGCCCATACCCATAGACTTTAGATGAATATCTTTCATCGGGAAAAGAGTTAAGCTGACTTTAGATTCCTTCTGCAAAGGAACAAATTCATCAACAAAAGCAGGAAATTTTGCCTCAAGTTCGTTCGCATCCACACCTGATTTTAACTTAACAAATGTGTATATGCCACCGGCAGCCCTCCAATCAATCTGATAATTTTCTGGAAGAGAAACCAAAACATTAAAAGGCATGCTTGAATTTAACGGACAGTCCTTCAGAACTGCAGTCACCTTGAGAGGCGTTGCACTAAAACTGACTTCCAGCATTTTACCAATTGGATTTTCATTTCCGAAATACTTCTTTGCGGTCGACTCATTTAATACCACGGAATGGGGTTGACTTAATGGATTCTTTTTATCACCATCAATAATCGGGTAAGTAAAGGTTTTAAAAAAATTGGGTTCGGTGAAAACCACATTATTTTCATATGAAACAATTTTCTCATATCGAAATATATCCCGAAAATGAACTCTGAATACAGTCGCTGATTCAACCTCAGGAAAATTTTTCTGCATTAAATTAGCCAACGGCAGGTGTGTGAATAGAGCTTTCTGAACAACTCCATTTCCAGTATTGTGCTCGGAACTGATAACGTAAATTCTGTCTGAGCCTTCATGGAAGTTATCAAAACTCAGATGAAAGCTGAAAAAAGTTACGGCTAATATAAATATGGTGAGCCCAACAGATAAACCAAAAATATTGATTGCCGAGTATAACTTCTGTCTTTTTAAGTTTCGTAAAGCTGTCAGCAGATAGTTTCTAAACATAATTTTCTCCGGTTTCCGCTCTTCGGATTTTATGATTATACATGAAAGTCACTTACCATATTTTCCGTTACTACATGACCATCAAATAAGTGGATAATCCGGTTACCATATTCTGCATAGGTCGGTGAATGGGTTACCATAACAACGGTAGTTCCGGCTTCATTCAATTCAGTCAAAATATTCATCACTTCATCTCCATGAGTCGAATCCAGGTTACCGGTCGGCTCATCGGCCAGGATCATCTTAGGTTTACCTACTATGGCTCTGGATACAGCAACCCGCTGTTGTTGTCCTCCGGATAGTTGCTGTGGAAAATGATTCGCCCGGTGCATGATGTTCATTTGTTCCAGAACTTCATTTACCCGTTTTTTGCGTTCACCGGCTGAATATTTTAAATACAAAAGCGGCAATTCCACATTTTCAAAAACGGTCAGCTCATCAATCAAATTAAAACTCTGAAAAACAAAGCCGATATTCTCTTTCCTTAAAGTAGCCCGTTTTCTTTCATTGAATTTCGATACTTCATTATCGAGAAAATGATACTCCCCATCCGAAGGATTATCGAGCAATCCTAATACATTCAACAAGGTTGATTTTCCGCAACCGGATGGCCCCATAATGGAGACAAACTCACCTTTTTTTATATCGATATTCACATCATTTAAGGCTGTTGTCTCAACTTCTTCTGTGAGATATATTTTCTTTAAACTAGTTGTTCTGATCATGGAAGGTCTCCTAAACAATATTTTATTTTAAAATTAATTTTTCAATATCATTGTAATTATCATATGATGAAGTAATAACTTTTTCGCCGGATTCCAGGCCTTCAAGTACTTCGTAATATTGCGTGTTTTGACGCCCAAGTTTAATATTTCTTCTGGTCGCATAGTCTCCGGATGGATCTACTACAAAAATCCATTGACCACCGGTCGTTTGGTAAAAACCTCCCCTGTCAACAAACAGGGCATCGCTTTGCTCACCCAGTTCAAGCTTGATATGGACGGTTTGACCTCTGCGAATACCCTGCGGTTGTTGTTCCTGAAAGATCATATCGACCTGAAACACACCATTTAAAACCTGAGGAAATACTTTTTTAATCTGTAAGTTGTAATCCATGTCCGCAAAGGTGAACTCACCGCTTTGACCCGGACTGACTCTGGCAATCCAGTATTCATCAATATTCGCCCTCACCTTAAATGAGTCAACCTTGTCAATCTGCCCTATATTTTCTCCGGCAGCAATTGACTGGCCAATCTCTGCTTCCAGTGCCGTTAATTGACCATATATGGGTGCACGTACAGTAAGATTATCCAATTGCTGCTTGGTAATATCAAGATTAGCCTGCAACGTATTCACTGAAATTTCCAATTGTTTAATCTGTTCAGCACGAAAAATTGAGTCTTGTCGATAAGTATCGAGTATAAGACCCCTGCTGTTCAACAAATAATCATATTGATCCTGGGCTTCCAGATACTCATTTTTCGAAACAAGGCCTTTTTCATATAACTGCTTATTTAATTCATATTCCCTTTTTTGCTTACGAACATCGATGTCTATTTGCAGCAACCGGCTTTGTAAATCCAATTTGTTTTGTTGAAAAGATAGTCTGGTGGCTCGTAAATTATTAATTTGTTGAAAAACATTGGCCTCGTTATAAATAATACTTAAACGCAATTGTGGATTATCCAGTAAAATTATTGGATCACCTACATTGAGAAAGGCACCTTCTTCCACATATTTTTTCACAACCTTACCGCCATCTGAAACATCAAGCTGGAATGTCTCAATCGGTTGGATAGTGCCGGTGACAGGCGTATATTCCTGGAAAGGTCCGTATTGTACAG
>JARRPN010000227.1:0-4245 GCA_037382875.1 Calditrichaceae bacterium
GTTTATTGTTCATAATTTCACGGATAGTAGTAAATATCATGTTGAAGGTGAATTATATTATCACACAACAAAAGAGGAAGAAGGTAAAAAGAGCTTTGAAAAAAGAGACAGAATTTCATTGATTGAATTTGTGGTTCAGAAAAATGGTAATAATATAGGCAAGGTTAGCATCGTACCCACAGATAATGAAGAATTAGATTTGATAGTGCGCTATGATGCCACTTTAAATGATATCAATTATTTAATAGAATATCAGAACATTTTTAACAAAACATCAATATCGTTTGAAAAAGATTTTCAACTTATTGCTTTATTTGAATTAAAACCAAAATCATTTGTAACAACGAAATTCATTGGTGATGTGTTGATTCAACAGGAGCTAGATGAAAATATAAAAGCGGATATATTTTCAATTTATTTAATGATTACAGGTATCAATAAATCTTTAGGATCAATGCATTTCTAAAAATTCATTATCAGTTTAATAATTTAAATATTTTCATTTACCACACATAAGTCCCCACAGCGCCAGATGCTAGTGAAGAACTAATACATTCGTTGCCAATTTTAATACTGAATGATTTTTCGGTGAAACCATTATTCAGCACAATAACCACTATCTTACCATCCGGTCTTTTAAAAGCCACATTAGGTAGATTCTCTGGCAAAGTTGAATCTATACGATGCGAGCCCGGCCTGACATATTTTGAAGCATGTGCAATAATATAATATGCCGGATTACGAATAATCTGATCACCATTGATGGTAACGGCTCCCAGACACTCAGAACAGCCACCCTCAGTATGAGGTTCATAATTGGGATCAGATGCAAGATTCCATTCGATCACCGTTTTACACCAGTTGCGTGTAGCTCCGACTATCAATTCTCTAATATGCCATTTTAATACCTCATCCATATTTTGATTGGCGCCGACCCACTGCTCTGTAAAATAAAGATTCTTTTCAGGAAAGGCATTATGCACCATACTTAATGCGCCAATTGCACCATTATATAAATGAAATGCTGAACCATTTATATATTGGGCAGCACTGGGATCAGCTAATATAGATAGTGCATATGCTGTATTGTCTGCATTATGGTCATAAATAATTATTTTTGTTTGGATAGCAGCATCTTCGAATGCCGGGCCAAGAAAATCTTTAACAAATACACCCTGCTGACTGGCCGGCATATACATACTCGGATTATTTCCATCATGAAGCGGCTCATTTTGAACCGTGATGGCATCAATAGTAATACCCTCATCTCGCATGCCTTGAATATATTTGACAAAGTATTTTGCATAGGCTTCATGATATTCCGCTTTAAGCCTTCCGCCAATGCTATTGCCATTGGTTTTCATCCATATCGGTGCCGACCAGGGTGAACCAAGTATTTTAATATCAGGATTAATCTCAAGAATTTCCTTAAGGACAGGAATCACATGCTCACGATCTTTATCCAGTGAAAATTTTTCCATATTGATATCGGTTTCACCTGGTTCCAGGTCATCATAGGAAAAAGGTGCAAAATCCAGATCGGACGCCCCGATGCTGACTCGAAGATAACTGGTGCCAATGTTGGTATCTTTAGAACTAAATAATTCAGTTAATAAATCTGAACGGGCGGATGCACTCATATTATGGATATGGTAAGCACTCCCGCCAGTCAACGCAAATCCAAATCCATCAATTTCCTGAAACGATTCATTAGAATTTACTACTATACTATCTTGATTCTCAACTGAATTTGACGGTTCTATGCTGGTCTGTTTGGTAAAATAAATTTTCTGAATAGGGGACGTGAGCCAGAAAACGGCTTTTCCTTCCTGCTCATCATCCGGTTTATTTATATCGTTTTCAGAACAAAATAGGATATAGCTTAGGCCAATAAAGAGGGCTATTTTTAATAAATTGTTTATTAAATAATTAAATGTATATTTAAAATTTCCCATACATATTTCCCTTTATTTATTTTATGAATCATTCAAAATTTAAACATTGTGTCTTATATCTACAAATTAGCTTTTTATTGAGGATCTAAGAGAGTCTAATTGGGTTATATTTCTACAGATTTTATTTTTTTGCAATTTTCTAATTTTATTTACAACTTTTTCATATGATCTCCATCTTGCAAAACAAGAAGTTTATTCTTCTTTTTGATTTTTTAATTGTTATAGTATGTCTCTGTGGCATCTATCAATCATCCGAAAAACCGGGTATAAGTCCTTTATTAAAATATCAAGATGATGAGGTTATTGTAAAAAGTCCTCAAAAACCATTTCTAAAAAATGACCGAATTATTCAAGTTGAGGGTTTTTCTATACGTACAATTGAGGATATTGAATTTATTTTTGATAGACATTCTATTGGAGATCAAATTGATATTGTTGTTGCAAGAGATAGCGAGAAATTAAATCTTAGATCAAATTTAATTTCCATAAATTCAACATTTTATTTAATTAGTTTGTGTCTGACAGGATTTATATTTTTAGGACTGGGTATTTTTGTACTAAAATCTCGTTCTGGTGATGATAAGGTTGCAAAGGTCTTTCACTGGATCTCAGTCACCGTCTGTATCCATATAATGACAACATTTGGACGGTATGCCGGTTTGCCACTAAATCTGGGATATGGTTTAAGAATTATATTTTTTCTGGCATCTTCACTAACACCAGTTTTATTTCTTCAGTTGAGTTTTTTATTTCCCAAGGAAAAAAGGCTACCATTTAAATGGCTTATAAAAGGCTTATATGGTTTATCGATTGTATCATTTATTTTAATTTCTTATTTGTTTATTGAAGCGGCTCGGAGTTCCAACATTAATGATTTTCATGTTTTCATGAGCTTTTACAATGGGGGAAGATGGATTTTTGCATCTGTAATGATTTTTGCTATAGTCAATTTTTTTCATTCCTATTTTAAAGCATTGGAAGAATCGGAGCGCAGAAAACTCCGCTGGGTTATACTTGGTCTGGCTATTGGGCCTCTTGGATTTATTATTCTATGGCAAATTCCACAAATTTTAACGTCGGTAGCACTGGTTCCCGAGGAAGCTATTTTATTGATTAGTTCACTCACTCCGCTGGCATTTGCCATATCCATTGTACGCTATCACATTTTGGACATTGATAGAATTTTTAACCGCAGTACGGTATATTTTTTTGTGTTAATGATTGTATTAGTCATTTATACAGCAATTGTTGCATTGAGCGCACTTATTCTGGGCACATTTACGATAAGAGCATCACTGATTACATCTGCGATTGCATCCGTTATTATTGCACTTTTATTTGAACCGGCCCGAAGTCGAATTCAAAAATTTGTCGATAAAAAATTCTTTAGGATCCGATATAACTATCGTCTCGCTCAAAGTGAATTTACACAGCAAATACATCGGTTTTATCAGGTATCCCAGCTATCCAGATTTGTAACGGATAAATTATACAGTATATTGATGATAGATCGCCTTGGTTTATATATTCTGGAAAAAGACCGCCGATGGATTTTGTCGGCAGGGCATGAAATATCAGAACCGGATGATATTTTTAAGAAAACAGTGTTTAAGTTTGGTGAACGATCTGAAAGTCCATTATTTGCGGTAAAACGCTTTATGGAGGTTGGTATTTATTATGAAGATGCCGATAATGCAATTTTTAAACCTAATAAAATAGCTTTGGTAACCACATTGCGAATTCAAAATGCGCCTGTATGTGGATTCCTATTAATGGGTCCTAAGAAATCCAGGTTACCGTTTACTAAAGAAGATATTGATCTGATAAAAACAGTAGCATCTGAGACCAGTTTTGCCATAGAGCGAATTCGCATGCAGGAAGAGTTGATGATTCAGGAGGCTGAAGCTCGAAGACTGGATGAGATCAGTCGGTTAAAGTCTTACTTTGTATCGAGTGTATCCCATGATCTACAGACACCTTTAACTTCGATTAAAATGTTTGCTGAAATATTGCAGAATAAAGATCAAATATCTTCCGGGGAAGAATCAGAATATCTAGAAATTATTCAGGGGGAAACCGATCGTTTATCACGATTAATCAATAATGTACTTGATTTTTCGAGAATCGAACGTGGACAGATGAAATATAATTTTGAAAAGATCAATCTTATACCTTTGATTGAATCCGTGCTACGAACAATGCATTATCAGTTAAAGCTGGGAAAGTTCAAAATAGATACATCCTGGCCGGATGAGATAGTGATATCCGCTGATAAGGATGCGTTTGCCGG
>JARRPN010000228.1:0-6033 GCA_037382875.1 Calditrichaceae bacterium
CAACCACGGCAACATTCTGGCCAAGAGCTCTGAGATTGTTGTATTCATCAAAATCGACAACCACATTGTTTTCAGAAGGCGAGATACCGCCGGCAATATTCGGATCGCCATAATCATAGGCAACTAAGGCATAATAATAAGTCCGGCCATTCTTAACATCTTTATCTACAAAATGGTGAACTATCCCGCTTTCAGAACCAAGATTGTAAGCAACACCACTCACTGTCCCATATTCGGCAAAGCCAGACCGATCATCTATAATATCACACTGAAAAATTGGATCCTGATAAAATGGGATACCATAGCCATCAGTAATTACCTGACGATCAGTAAAATATGCATCGGTTGATCGGTATATTTTATATCCTTCAAAGTCATTTATATTGCCAAGAAATGGTTCATGCGTCTGAGTATCCGATAAATTATCCCAGGTTAAAACGACTTCACCATCACCCGGAGAAGCCGTCTATGTTGGCATAAGCGGTGGTTTGGCAAATTGATAATCAGCATCATAGATGGCTTTGATAATACGCAAAAGCCTATAGAGTGCAGGAGCCGGATGTCTTTCCCCATCATTAAGTGCTGCATAATTCGATTCATAAGCATGAGCCATGGCCATGGATATACGTTCTTCGCGCCCCTGATATAGAGGGAACGGACCTGAAGCAAATGTTTCGATCAGGTTCGAAATTGTTCCGTAATATTCCTGTGTGGAATCTGTTCCAATTAAATTCCACATGGACTCATCTCCCCTGAACCAATGAGAACTGGATGAGTGTTCCGGAACAGGAAACAGACGGAATGCGGTAAGACCGACCATATCAGATTCTGCAACATCGGTAGATGCAAAATTTGGTTCACTGCCTATTTTGGGATTATAATCGGGTTTATGATTACATTCTGAACCGTCCGCATCCGGACCAAGAAGTCTATAATTCAAATCATAGGGTCCCACACCATCCGTTCCAACATCATCGTTAGCACTTTCACCCGGTTCCGGATACCATTTGCCTGAAACTTCATCAAAATAAGCATAGGATCCATTTCCGTTAACATCATTACCATCCTGCCAGTCCTGGTCCTCATCTGCATCCCAGTGTTCTTTTAAATCTTCCGGTTCAAGCCTATAGAAATCCAGAAAATTCTGAATGTTATCAATTCCATCCGTTGGTCCCACTTTGACTTCAGCCAGATTGTCGCGCTCCTCATCAATTATTCCATCCTGATCATTATCTACATCATCATATGGTAATCCGGGACTTTCCAGATATGCAAACAACATGAGTCCAGTTCTAAGCCCTGCACGACCGGTTTCATCCTTATCCCAGGAATATGCTACGTCCTCCAGGCGATCAAAGAATCCAATTTCATCATCTGCCTCCCCGCCGATGCCATTGTCAACCCAGTAACCAAAAGCAACTTCGGGCAGATCATAATCTGAAATATTAGCTATTTTGTATTCCCAGAATATGGCATCCCACGCTTGTGGATTATTCCATTGAAATCCACGTTGTTCGACACGAATACCAATACCACCCCATGGGAAGCCCGCCTGGATGGATATATCATCACCAATTTTTTTATCTGATCTTGGATAATATTTTTCAGGATCAGTAGGTCCAAGATATTCCTGATCCTGAGCATCATTAGCTACGAAGTATGTTTCCAAATCTGCACGGCTCTGACCACGCCCAAATCGTCCGTTCCATTCACCTTGCCAGCCGGGAAGCGTTGGATCGTTCATTTTATCTGGCCATAAGCTCGGCCAGCTTCCGGGAATATTACTCATTGCCGGATATTCATTGGCCGGATTGAAATAGCCAAAAACAGGATAGAATCCCCATTCAACTGTTCCATTTACATTCTCATCCATTTCTTCCCGATAACTGGATATATACTTTTGCTCCAATTAACAGGGCTACTCCGTCAAGCATTTTAACACCCGTTGAAGTATTAGGCCATTTTGACCACAATGGAGGATCACTGGGATCAGTCCATTTGGCTAATTCCGTATTATTCTGGAAGTAAAGGAAAACCCTGTTCCCGGTCATGTATCCTTCTCGTTCAGCTGCTTTATCCCCTGCCGGATCATCAGGACCCTCATATAATTTACCCTGAGCAAAGGTTTGAGTACTCAGAAGGAGTATAAATAACAGGAAAAAGGTAATAATCTGTAATATTCTCATAATTTGCCTTTAAAGTTTAAATAGTTACTTAATATAATACCGACACACCCAACTTAACTAAACGAGGTGCTGAATATCCGGATGGATCTTTAACCCGATCATAATAATCATTAAAATCACTGTGATGACGTTCAAGGTCTGTTTCCTGAACAATAGCAGTGGCTGTGCGTCCTGTTGATTGATTTACGCCATATTCATTCAATCGATCAAATAGATTGTAAACTCGCAACTCAAATTCCAACTTAAGCTTCTCACTCAACGCCAAACGATAAAAAATATTTAAATCCACATTAAAACGGGCAGACGTATAATCATTATTTGGTGTCAGATTCATATCAATCAGTGGGCTTGTGCTAACCGGAACCCAGGAATAAGGTGCACCGGAACCGTAGGACAGAATTGATGAAAATCCATAGCTTGGTTTATTATAACCCAAAGTTGTATTAAGGGTATGTCTCTGATCCCAACTCATTACGATTAGCTTATTTACCGGATCGGTGGATTGCCCGGCTCTGTCAAAAGTCTGGGTCGGATTATCTGCATTACCCCTTGTATACTGTAATGTATAATTTAAATTGGCGTACCACCCTGATAAGGTATAATTGGCTGTAATTTCCAGTCCTTTTGTATTTCCATAATCTTTGTTTGAAAATAGTCCATAAGGAGTCTGATTATATGTTGTGATTACAGTTGCGCTAAGTAAATTATATATATCACGATAGTATAATGCTACTTCAAAATTAAATCCATCAAAAAGCTCTTGCCACAATCCAAGTTCATACTGTATTGTTTTTTGAGCTTTTAATTCTGCATTACCCATCGTAGTTGCATATGGATTTGGATCAACAGCAAAAGAGTGATTTTGATATATCGCATACATAGGCGGCATTTGAAAGAAATGCCCATAAGCAAATCTAAGAACTGCTCTTTTTCCTAACTGATAGGCCAGACCAAGGCGTGGACTCACCTGGATTTGCGGATCAGCTTCCGGATACTCTGAAAAATTTCGATTAGTTATGGAATTATCCGGATTTCTTCGATCCGTTGGATAGACCGTATGAGGATTAAAATAATCGAACCGCAGTCCTAAATTTATTACTAAATCGTCAAATTCCATCTTATCCTGGACATAAGCGGCATACTCATAGGGTTCTACTTTATAGATGTCTGCGGAAGTCGCTGAATCACCTAACACTAATGGTTTAAAATAAGGGAATGTGATTTTTCCATCGATAATTACTGGCGTATCATAATCAGCATCTGCTGGAGGATAATATCTATAATAATTCTGAATTGATTGCCATTTTTTATCCAGCCAATGTTGTATTCCCAAAATTCCTGATTTAATATTATGTTGTTTATTCAGCTGCCACGTAAAATCAAATTTAACATTAAGATCGTTCATCTTTCTGACATCATGATCCTTACTCTGACCGCCTGTATAGAATCCCGTTTGATCGTTGCTTCGTAAGTATCCCTCATGGACATATCTTGAATCGAGGGCATTCTCATATAAATAATACCCATGATAATTACTGATATAAGATACATTGAAAGTATAAAATACGCTTCTGCCCAATGTATGATTTAATTGAATCTGGATCATATCTGTTTCACGGTGTGTTGTCGGCACACCATCAGGATTATATTTATAAGTATGATTGTAATCGTTCCATTCATCATCATTTTTCGTATACATCACTGAGGATTTCAGATTATTCCATACTTTAAATGTCAGTTTCGCCAGAAGTGACAGGTTTTTAGCATCATTCATTGGCACATACTTACCATCACCATTTGCCTCTGTAATCCAATAATTCTCATCTTCATAATAACTAAAATCATCCACATTAAAACGTCGAATGCCATTTAAATGGTTTTTATTATTTTGATAACGGGTAGTAATAAAAAATAACACTTTGTCCCGATAAACGGGACCACTGATACTTAATTGATAATCCTGATTTCTGAAGGGATCGATTTCTTGCAAGCCTAAAAATACCTTGTCACGATCTTCGGTATCATTATTAAATGATGTATTTTCATGATGAGCTGTTAAATATGTTGCAGCTGCAACCGAGGCTGTCACCTGAAATTCCGGAGTGCCATCTTTAATTACCGTATTTACAACTCCGCTCATGGCGCGTCCGTATTCAGCATTAAAATTACCTGTAATCACTTCAACCTCAGATACTGCCTCTGCTTCTACAGTTACGGTTGTTCCTTCTCCTCCAAATCCCTCGTCAACCTGAAGTCCATCTACCAGATAACTTACTTCAGTTTTGCGACCTCCCCGAAAATGTTCGTTAACGACCCCAGCTTGAAGATTTACAACAGCATTCACATTCTCAATTGGCATTACACTCATATCTTCTGAGGAAACTGATTTCATAGAACCCGTCTGGTCTTTTTTCATTGCAACCTTATCTGCCTGAACAACGATGACTTCTTCTTCGAGGATTGTTTGCTTTAAAACAGCTTCGGCATAAGCTGTACGGTTAACTGAGACCCTGAGATTTTCTATTTTTAACGTTTCATATCCTATCATTTCGAATGAAATGGTATACGTGCCTGGTGAAACATTTAATATATAGAATGAACCATCAATTGCACTGACATCCCCCAGATAAGTACCTTCTACAATAATATTAACACCAGCCATAGGTTCTCCCGTCTCGGCATCCCGTACTTCTCCGGCAATTTTACCTGTGGTCTGTGCATAAAGATTCGCAACTAAAAACAGCATGATTAAATGTAAACTAAAAACAATCTTCATTGTTATCCCCATAACTAAACTTCCCTAAAAATATAGGGAAATTTATACTAAGTATTTTTTTAAATAATAAAAAAGGAGAAGGTTTTCACCTTCTCCTCATAAATTCATTATTTCATTAATAGCATCTTCCTAACTTTTACAAAATCATCAGCTTGTAGTTTATAGAAATAAACGCCTGATGATAATTTTGAAGCATCAAAAACAATTCTCTGCTCACCAGCACTTTGCTTGGTATTTACCAGGGTGGTGATTTTTTGACCAAGCACATTGTAAATAGTTATATCAACTTGAGCTGCCTTGGGCAGATAGTATTCTATCGTTGTTGAAGGATTAAATGGATTCGGGTAATTTTGTTCTAATACATAAGTGTCAGGTATTCCATTTACATTGTTGTTATCGATCGCTGTGACTTTATTTGTATCACCAATCCACGTATAAAACCAGTATTGGGCTCCGTTGTAGGAAGCATCATCATTTGCTTCTGAAAATGCCAGCATACCATCACGAACTCCAGCAGCATCGGCATCATGGAGTGAGAAATCCAGCGGGATTCTCATGCCATTTTCGGGTACAAATTTATCATCATCAGTATCCTGAGCTAAAGTATCCAAAGAAAGTTTTAACTCAGTGCACCAATAGGCACCAATATAGTTCACGAAATTAAAGTTGTCACTTCCAACATCATAAATTTTTCCCAAATCTGGATTTCCACCGTAGAAACCATTATATCTAAGCTGCATCTGATAATCTGGTTCAGCACCACGGTCAAAACCTGAATGCTGTATTGTTTGGTTATATAGACCGATAAACATCTCAGCTGCATCATCTAAATACCAATCACCACCTCCATCAACGCTGTATACATTATCCACCATATCCAGGGCAACGTAAAGGTAATCATTATCCACAGCCATATAAATATTCGCAGTAAAATCATCATCATCATCAAAGCTGCCGAGACCAATTTTATTTGTCGATGGTTTAAGTATTAAAGGATCTATACCCGCAGATATCCATTCAGATACATCTCCATCCGCAGCAAAATCTTCCGGAGGATTCATAGAAATTGTC
>JARRPN010000229.1:0-4672 GCA_037382875.1 Calditrichaceae bacterium
GTTGTGAAAAAGATCCGACTTCATCAAATTCATCTGTTGAGGTAAAACATAACGGTGCATTTATAATAAATGAAGGAGGAATTAACAAAAATAATGGATCAATCTCATTTTATTCTCCTGGAGATCAACTGGTTCAAAATGATATTTTTAAAAGAATAAATGATAATGAACAATTGGGTGATATTGTACAAAGTATGACTGTTATTGATTCCCTGGGATTTATTATTGTTAATAACTCTAATAAAATTGAAGTAGTTGATATGAATACCTGGGAAAAAGTAAAGACGATTGATATGCCTCCCAACGCAAGTCCACGATATTTGGCTGATGGTGAGAATGGTAAAGCCTATGTTACCAATTTGTATGGAAATAATGTTTCAGTTATAGATCTTTCTACTATTGATATTATTGCATCGATCACGGTTGGAGCCAATCCGGAAGAGATCACCGTTTCAGATGATAAAGCATATGTGGCCAATTCAGGCGGAGGCGATGGTAATACACTTTCAGTTATAAATTTACCAGATGACCAGGTTGTTAGCACTATCACTGTTGGTGATAATCCCGTTTCTATTAGAAAAGATGAAAGTGGTATTCTGCATGTGCTTTGTTGGGGAAGTTGGAATAAAGGCACAAAAGGTGGAATCTATTCTGTTGATCCGAACACGGATACTGTTTTGGATTCTCTAGTTACTGACGGTTATTCTTCAAAATTATGTATTGGCCCCGATAATATTGGATACTTTATCAACAATGGCAATATTCTGTCATTCTCAACAGACACTTATAATGTAGTTAATGACTCCTTGATCATGGGTGGTAGTTTTTACGGGATTGCTTACGAACCTGTTTCCCGACGCATATTTGCCCTTGATGCAAAAGACTATGTTCAGGACGGGTCACTTCTTATTTATGATATGATGGGTAATCTCCTTGAATCTTATAATGTTGGTGTGAGCCCAGGTAGTCTAACTTTTATATATGAGTAGATATGAACTTACAAATAAAGTATTCAGTTTATCTGATTGGATTCTACCTGCTCGCCAGTTGTTCTTCCTATCAGAATAAAAACAATCAAAATGTTCAGCGGGTAATCTCATTAGCACCCAATATAACAGAAATGATTTATTCTCTGGATCAGCAATCAAAACTAATAGCTGTGACGGATTATTGCAATTATCCAACGGAAGCTAAATCAAAGGGAACCATTGGTGCTTTACTTAATCCCAACCTTGAAAAAATAATTTCGCTAAAACCGGATTTGTTGATTGGTACTTCGGCACACAGTGAATTGGCGCTGAAATTAAAATCAAAGAATCTTAAGACAATTTTATTGCCCAATGATACAGTTGATGAAATTTTGCTGAGTATTGATTCAATCGGGGTATTACTAGATTGCAGAATACAAGCTATGCATCTGGTTCAATCGATTAGAGATTCGATTCAGAGATATCTTTCTGATTTGAATTCTACATCAGAAAAAATACCTCGGGCTATGCTTGTTCTTGGTCGTGATCCGGGAACAACACGAAATATTGGTGTAATTGGTTCACACAATTATATGGATTCTCTATGGGCACTTATTGGTGGCATCAATTTGTATGCTGATCTGGATACAAAATTTGCTCAGATCAGCCGGGAAAATATTATTGACCGTAATCCGGATTTAATTATTGAATTCAAAATCGATTCGGACTGGAATGAGAATAAAAACAAATCGAATCTAAATGAATGGCATGATTTAAATTTAATTGATGCGATACATCATAAACAGATTTATGTGATTCCAGACGAGTCTGCCTTTATACCTGGTCCAAGAATTTATTTGCTGGCAAAAAACTATGCTAAAATTTATAACGAATTTTTTAAGAACATGGAGAAATAATACATAATTTTGCGGAATTATGAATTATTTAGCATCGTTTAATCTAAAAATAAAAATTTGTAAAACGACATTAGATAAAAATAAAAAATAATGTAATATTATACAGAAATATTAGGTAAAATTTATAATAAAAATATAAAAAAATGTTACTACATTATCGTCTAATTGTTGTGAAAAATAAAACTTGAAAATAGGCCAAAGAAACAGATAAAAAACACGAATTTAGGTTTGCATCGAGTGAAAAATTGTTTAAATTAAAAAGCATCAAAAGTTGATTTTTAAGTATAAAAATTGAAATCTATCCCGATTAAAAATATAAAGTTACGAGTTATTTTAAAATAATGACGATCAAACTCAGTTCATATCTTTTAAATCTTCACAGGTTTCCCGCTTCAAAGGGAATTTGTATTAACATCCAGGGAAAAATTTTATGTTTTTAGATATTTTCAAACATAAGGGTAAATTTGTCAATTTATGCGGGAAAAAGAATCTGAAAAATTATCAGAATTTGTACCTGATACTAAAAAAGAAACAGAACAATGCTGAGGTGCCGATTCATCCTGAGAACAATTATCTCGGTGATAATGAGCTTGCTAAAAATATTTTCGAAAAAAAGTATTTTGTTAAAGATTTAAATAACGATTTAATTGAAAAAACGCCTGAAGATTTATTCGTTCGGGTATCTTCTTTTATTGCTTCTATCGAACCGGATCCTGCTAAAGCGGAAGAATGTGCAGTTCAATTTTATAAATACTTGTATGAGGGATATTTTGTACCCGGTGGCCGTGTTTTAGCCGGTGCCGGCGATCTGTATCGCCTAAAAACACTTTCCAACTGTTTTGTTACACAGATTGAAAGCGATAATATCGAATCCATTTACAATTCCGCTTATGAATGTGCGCGAACCTATTCATATGGTGGCGGTATTGGTGTTGATATTTCTCCATTACGTCCAAAAGATTCCATTGTTCATAACGCTGCAGATAGCTCGACCGGCGCCGTATCGTTCATGGAATTATTTTCATTGACCACGGGGCTCATTGGCCAGAGCGGCCGGCGTGGCGCACTTATGCTTACTATTGATGTGAAACATCCTGATGTAGTGGAATTTATCCGTGTTAAAAAGATACCCAATTGGGTTACAGATCAAATCATTGAGCAGCTTAAATGGAGTAATCAGTTTGATGAAGATCAGCTCAAAGAAGTTAAAAAACAGGTGATGGAAAATACCCAGGTGCGGTTTGCCAACATCAGTATTAAAGTTTCCGATGAGTTTATGCAGGCTGTGGATGAACAGAACACCTATGGTAAAAATAAAATTTTAGTCTATAAAAAATTCAATAAAAAAGTTCTAAATAAGGCATTGCAGGATGTGGATTGTCACTATTCCTATCAGATTCCTGCTAATGATATTGATGAGTATGAATTGTTTCATGTATTCGAGAAGATCAGCGGTCTCAATGATTACCTCTATAAGAATTATGAATTGATTCTAACTGAAGAAGATATGAATAATGCTTTCAAGCGGGATGTCTATGGCGATGTTGTTCTATCCCTTGAAAATGAGCCGTTCGATTTGGCTATCCGCTATAGTGGTGATTTTATGCTTTATTTCGCTTCGGAACCGACAAATGAAATACGCAAATTGCAAAAAGCCCGTGAAATTTGGGATGCTTTTGTAGAAGGTAACTACCGCACAGCCGAGCCGGGACTCATCTTCTGGAGCCGGATGAGCAAATATTCACCATCTAATTATGTAGATAGGCCGATTTCCAGTACCAATCCCTGTGCGGAAGTTCCACTGGAAAAAGGTGGCGCCTGTAACCTGGCCTCGATTAATTTATCCCGCATAGTTCGGAATGGATTTACAAAGAATGCTGAACTCGATTGGGCAACTTTAAGAAAAGTAACAGAATCGACGGTTCGATTTTTAGATAATGTGGTCAGCTGGAATGAATTGCTCAATCCGCTGGAAAAACAACGTACGGCCGCTGCGGAAACACGTCGGCTTGGTTTGGGCACAATGGGTGCTGCGGATATGCTCAATCAGCTGGGTATTGCTTATGACTCAACTGAAGGTATTGAACTGGTTGAGAAGGTAATGGAAACAGTGTGCAATTCAGCTTATCGGGCTTCGGCTAAATTAGCTGCGGAGAAGGGTTCTTCTCCCATTTTCAATTTTGACAAATACGCGCATGGTCCATTCTTTAAAGAAGCCCTCAATCCTGAAACTAAAGATTTAATTAAAAAGAACGGCTTACGCAATATTGCTATACTTGCAATAGCGCCTACCGGTTCCATCAGTAACATTGTATTGAGTTTTGTGAATGGTAATCGTAACCTGAATAACCAGGTGGAACATGCACAGACTGAGGCCGAACTGACTGAATCTTTGCCCAACTACTTCTTCCGTACGGCTCATCATGTGGATGCGGATCGGCGTGTTGAAATTCAGGGACGCTGTCAAAAATATATTGATCATAGCATTTCATCGACTGTAAATCTAAAAGAAACCATTGAACCCGAAGTGATTTCGGCTATTTATTTAAATGCCTGGAAAAAGGGATTAAAGGGAATTACAGTCTATCGTGATGGCAGCCGTTATCCGATTTTAAGTGTTGAATCGGATAAAACAGATTTCCAAAGAATGAGGGAAAAAACCTTTAAATTAATGTTGGCAAATAGCTCAGAAGAAGTTACATTAAAGGGTGACGATATTATAGTTACCCCAGACGAACGCCTGACAACCGTTTATCATTATATTAAGGAAAAGGACATTAAGGTCTA
>JARRPN010000230.1:0-5257 GCA_037382875.1 Calditrichaceae bacterium
GTCGAAAACAAAACCGCAATTTTCAAAAAAAGATCCTCGTATCTTGAAAATACCTATGGAAATAAAAATACCCAACAGGGACGAACTTAATCGAGTAAATAAATTAGCTCAAAAATGTATAATTGAAATTAATGGTAATCTGAACCTGGAATGGTTGAAACATATTACATCAAACTGTTAAATTTGATAAAAATTTTATTATAATGACTAATAGGCAAAACTTATCATCCAATACAACCTGGGAAACCAAAGTCGGATATTCCAGAGCAGTTCGCATAGGTAATATCATTGAAGTTGCGGGTACTACGGCTTTGGATGGTGATCAAATAATTGCTCCGGGTGATCCGTATAAACAGATGTGTTATATCCTCGAAAAAATTGAGCAGACTTTAAGTAGAGCTAATGCATCATTAAGTGATGTAGTCAGAACTAGGATGTATATAACCGACATGATTCATGCTGAAGAAATTGGTCGGGCTCATGCCAAATATTTTAGTAAGATCAAACCGGCATCTACAATGATTCAGATTAGCGCTTTGGTTGAACCTGAATTGGTTGTTGAAGTGGAAATGACAGCAATAATATCATCTTAATTTATTGATATTTTTAATGAAAGATTGATTATGACGGAAAATGCAGGTGTTAAATCAAGTAAAATAAAATTTTGTGATATGCGTTGTGAATTTGCGGATTTTCCAAAAGAAGAGGGCATTGATGGCTCAGGTACCTGCCGAACCTTTTTGGCTATATGGTGTAAACAGTTGGAAAAGTATGTCACCAAAAATGCACCGTGCGAAGTACAGTTTGGCGCCCGGAGACCGAAGACATCATTTTAGTATCAGTGGCAGTTAGCAGCAGCAGTTAAAAAGGCAATTAGCAGTATACAGGATGCAGTTTGCAGCAAAAGCTTATCATGCTGAACGAAGAGAAGCATTTATTTTGAACATTCTCTAATGCTGGTAATGCTCCAGCATCCGGTGTTCATATTTATCAAGGGCATAGTGGTTATTGATAATAATCTGGGCACAATTGAATTTTCCGGTCAAACGAAGTATCTGCTTGATGACCATTTCGAGTTCGCCTTTCTTTTTTACCAAAGGATGAATGAACCTCATCTACTTTATAGTTTAAATTATCCACCATTTCAGTATATAATTTTTGTCCCTCATCGTTTTCCATAGTGACCCAGCCTGTTTCTGTATATACAGAGCTTGAATTGAAGATAATATTTATAGAATGTAATCCGGACTCAGAGAGCTCTTTTATGAGGGGTGCGCTCATTCATATTTCCTAATTGTAAAATATCTCAAAATTCTATAGCTTTATGTATCGTCCGGAATGTAAAAATTTTGATATAATTTTTCTATTTGGATCAGGTATTGTGCATAAAATAAATAGTCCTCGTCATTCACCGGTTTTATACGTTTATTTACCGAAAATCTTATAACTTTCTTGATAAAATTATGTATATAAATTTCAAAAGAAGTTGTGACAGTAACTGAAAGGAGAAGCCATGGAAAACCGCTGCAAAAGTATATTCGATGCCAAAATAATTTTTGGATTGGCCATAATTATAGCTGGTCTTGTACTTTTTCTCGAAAACATCGGGGTGATCGGATATGTGGATATTTGGGATTGGTGGCCTGTAATTTTGATTCTCTTGGGAATCGGTCAACTCGCACAACCCAAAGAATGCCGTCAACCCTGGACAGGATTTATATTGATCGGCGTTGGTTTGTTGTTTTTAGGTAATAATCTGGATGTATTCTATTTTAGATTTCGTGATTTATGGCCGCTTATTTTAATTCTGGTTGGATTTTCAATTTTAAAACATACGACATGGAAAAGAAAAAATATCGCCCAGAGTAGTGATTTTATTAATCTATCCTACATCCTGGGTGGTGGTGATCGTGCTTATACCACGCAAAACTTAGAAGGTGGAAAAATTAGCGCAATAATGGGGGGTGGAAATATAGATTTACGTGATTCTTCGTTTCAGGGTGAATCTATTAATCTGGAAGTGTTTGCCTTTTGGGGAGGATTTGAAATCATTGTACCCAGAAATTGGAATGTTAATATTCAGGTTACACCTATTATGGGTGGTGTTGATAATAAAATCAGGCAAGTGGTTGATACAACCAGCAATAAAACCTTAGTTCTGCATGGAACGGTAATTATGGGTGGTATAGAGGTTAAAAATTAAATGCACCCGCTACTCAATCAGCCTAAAAAATTATTATATGTAATTCTGATCTGGTTGCCTATTATTGTCAGCTTTATCAGTTTAGAAAGTACTATCAGCGGGACACCATGGCTTCATTCCGCTCTGTTATTTGGTCCAATGTTGTTTCTGGAACTTTTCATTTTACTTTCTACCTGGTATGTCTGCCGGACCATTCCTTTGGAAGCAGGAAAAATATTAAATTTTATTTTTAAACATGGCGGAACGGCTCTGGTGATGAATGCCATCTGGCTGCAGATTACGATGATGTATAGTGAAACGCTTGTCCTAATTAATGTATCTGAAGTATGGAGAGAATACTTTAATCGAGCCTTCCCATTGCTGTTAGCGACAGGTGTATTGTTTTATTTTCTTGCCTGTCTTTTCCACTATTTGCTTATTACACTGGAAAACAGCCGTCAGGCGGAACAGGAGGCCATCGAAAATCATTTACTGGCCAGTCGGGCCGAACTGGAGTCTCTAAAATCGACAATTCACCCACACTTTTTATTTAACAGTTTAACAGCATTAAGTACGCTTACAATGACCTCGGCTGAAAAAGCCAATAAAATGTGTATTCAGTTATCCGATTTTTTACGATACAGTTTGCAGTATGGCAAGAATGAATTTGTTACTGTCCAGGATGAATTAAATCATATAAATAACTATCTCGGTGTTGAACAGGTTCGTCTCGGAAATCGTCTAAAACTGAAATTTAATATTTCTGATGAGACTTTAAAAATAAAAATATTACCCTTTGCTCTTTTACCACTTATCGAAAATGCTGTAAAACATGGTATTCAGGAGAAGGTTTTGGGTGGTACTATTTCAATAGATGTTCAGGTGGACCATGATTTGTTGCGTATTGTTGTTCGTAATCCTTTCGAACAAAAATCTGCAAAATCAAAAAGTGAAGGACATGGATTGAAAACATTACAACAAAGGCTGGATGCTATATATAAAGGCAAAGCTAATATTTTTACAAGCACACAAAATAGCAAATTTAGTGTAACCATTAATCTGCCCATGGATATGGAAAATTGACTATAATTTTTAAATGGCTAAGGTGCTTAAAATTAGTTAATAGTTATTAAGTTATTCGACACATCTTACCTATTACTCATTGGTATAGACTTTTAATAGTATTTTTTCTTTAAATGTTATAAGCAGTTGACTCTGATACTAGTATCTCAGTAACTCAATAAACGAATAACTAAAGCCCAATGTAAATGTAGAAATATTCCCGTCTTCTTAAAACGTTCTATACGGTTAAAAAAGTCAAGCCAGCCTTTGATTAATAGATTCAATTATTGTAAATTAACATCCTTTTTAAATTGATAATTCTAATTTTCTCAAAGGAGTATATATGCTTAAGAATCACCCCAAAGGATTGATGACACTGTTCTTTACTGAAATGTGGGAGCGATTTGGTTTCTACACCATGTTGGCCATGTTTACACTCTATATGGATGAAACACTTGGTTGGAGTGATGCCTATAAAGGACAGGTGTATGGACTGTTCATGGGTTTTGTGTATTTTACGCCAATTGCCGGTGGTTGGGTTGCAGACCGTCTTTTAGGTTTTAGAAAAACCATAATACTAGGTGCCATAATCCTGGGTATTGGATATGCAGCACTTGCTGCATCTGGTCCGGATAGAATATGGTTGTTTTTTCTTTCGCTTATAATTATGGTAATTGGTAATGGATTGTTTAAGGCGAATATATCTGTTTTAGTAGGTAATTTATATGAACGGGGGAGTTCTTTTAAAGATGCCGGTTATAATATATTCTATATGGGCATCAATGTCGGCGCGTTATTGGCTCCTTTAGCAGCAACATGGTTGCATGATTATTTTGGCAATTATAATTCTGCATTTGCCGCCGCTGCAGTTGGTATGCTGTTTTCACTTCTGGTATTTGAAATTTGGAAGAAAAACTATTCCCGTGCTGATCATGCTACTAAATCAAATAATGAGAATAAAGTTGTTGAAGAAAAAGTAAGTCCGGAAATAGAAAAAGCGAGGATTGGTGCACTTTTAACAATTTTTGCAATTGTAATATTTTTCTGGATGTCTTTTCATCAAAACGGATTTGCTTTAACATTATTTGCCCAGAGATCGACAATTATCCTTGATTGGTTAAAACCGGAGACCTACCAGATTTTTAATCCGCTTTTTATTCTACTTATTACACCGATAATTGTTATTTTTTGGAACTGGTTAAGAAAAATGGGGAAAGAACCATCAACGCCGGCCAAAATTGGATTAGGTATGTTTATCTCTGGTTTATCCATGCTGGTTATGGTTGTCGCCAGTTTAATGGGTGGTAATGCTGATGCTAATAATATGAGTCCTGGATGGTTAATTTCATCTTATTTTGTGGTGACTTTTGGTGAGTTATGTTTAAGTCCTATGGGTTTATCGTTTGTTTCTAAAGTTGCACCGGCTCGTTTACGGGGCACAATGATGGGAGGCTGGTTCGGTGCAACAGCAATTGGAAATTATTTATCCGGATTTTTTGGCGGATTTTATAATACACTTCCACATCATCTATTTTATGGATTTTTGGCGGTTCTTTTATTTTTATCAGCAATCATATTAAGAATGTTTCTTAAAAAGTTAAAAGCGGCAACGGTCGGGACATAATATAAAATTGAATAGACTGTTGGAAATTGTGCTTTTAAGAGGCTGTCTGATTTTGGACAGCCTTTTTTATTTTATATTTAATTATTTCTCTTTGTTTCCGATAATTTCTTTATAAATCACACAAGAATAAAATTTAAACAAATTAATAAGAATCCTTTAATTAGCAGAGGAGAAATAATTATGAAGCGAAATTTATTTTTAAGTGTTTTTATAATCTTCATTTTTTCTTTATCACTATTTGCTCAAGATGAAGATAAATCTTTAAAACAAACCCTGCAAGGATTGTCTGAAGATGCGGCCCGGAGTTATTTATCCCCGATATCGTCCGCATTTGGTACGGACCTGAATGCCGGTTGGTTTCATCGTGTACCCAATCCATCTATGGTTGG
>JARRPN010000231.1:0-6001 GCA_037382875.1 Calditrichaceae bacterium
ATTACTTAAATCGCCTTGATACATTACATGATGATTTAAATCTGAAACGAATAAGAGAAGCAAGAATAAATGTAACAGATAAAGATCAAGTTATTGCAGGTATGAATTTATATTTTGATCAAATTAAAGATACACTTGATAAATTAGCTAATCTTCGTTCAGAATTGATTGATAAAATTCCAGAGATTATCAAATCATATCCACAAAGTGAGGTTGAAGATTTAATTGAACAAGTAAAAAACCAATGATTATTCATTACACATAACAACGCCAATCAAGCTGAATGCAAACGCGTTTTGGTTTCGGGAAATTTATTAATCCGGGATGTTGAATTTGCTTCCCGAAAGTTACTGGCCGCTAGGTTTGCATCAGTTTATCGGCCACGTTATTTGCACAAAAGACAAATAATATGACTGAAGTTTACGAAACACTTTTTATTTGTATGTTAATTCCATCAACAGATAAGCCAAAAAGGAACAACAGGTGGCAAAAATAGTCTATGGTGTTGCGGGAGAAGGTTCGGGGCATTCGTCCCGTGCACGGGAAATAGGATCTTATCTTGTGTCTAAAGGACATCAAGTTAAAATGGTAAGCTACGATCGCGGCTATCGTAATCTAAGTGATACCTTCGACGTATTCGAAACAGAAGGTCTTCATATTTCCAGTGCGGACAACAAAGTTTCTGTAGTTAAAACTTTTGTTGATAATTTTAGTCGCGCCCATAAAGGAACACAACGGTTCCGTGAACTTAAAAAGACGTTGTTCAAGGATTTTGTTCCGGATTGCGTAATAACCGATTTTGAGCCAATGACTGCCTATCTCGCCAACCATTACGATATTCCACTCATCACTATCGACAACCAGCATCGTATCCGCTATCTGCATCATCATCTTCCCAAATCCATGAAAGCCGATTACCTGGTTACTGAAAATATTATCCGTGCCATAGTACCACGTCCAGACATATCTCTGGTGACTACATTTTACGATGGTAAAGTAAAGAATGATCGCACATTTCTTTTTCCGCCCATATTGCGTGATCAATTGACTTCACAAAAAAGCAGCAACGAAGGGCATATTATGGTCTATCTGACGAGTGGATTTGAATCCTTTGTAACATACCTTGCCAAATTTAAACGAGAACGTTTCCTAAGAAACCTGGGCTCATGTAAAGCCGTTATGGCTACAGCAGGTTTTACCCTCATAACCGAATCCCTATATTTGCGCAAGCCCTATTTGGCGATGCCTATGAAAGGTCAGTTTGAGCAGGAACTCAATGGGTATATGCTGGAAAAACTCTCATATGGTCTCAATGCAAGGCGGACTAGCAGTAAAACCATAGCGGAATTTCTATATCATATCCCTGATTTCGAAAAACAGCTTCAAATGTACCGTGTAGAGGATAATACCGCCATCACCAATAAACTGGATGTACTTCTTTCTGATGGGTGCAGACTGGCAAGGGAATTTCACGAGAAACGACAGAAAAAATCTAAATAATAAAGAATTTTAACAAGATGATTATACTTTCAACGGAGATTATATAACGATGAAATCTATGGTTTTAATAACAGGAATGCTTTTAATAATAGGTTGTGCAGCCAATTATAATAATATGATTATTAACGACATGAATTCAGAAGTAAAATCAACTGATGATCAGGAAGTTCAAATCGAGCTAATTAAAAATCCTTTAAAGAAATCAAAAAATTTTCGATTTGATACCAGAATTTCCAGACTTGGTATAAAACTTATTGGTTTAAAGATAATAAATAATTCTAATTCTGATTTTAATTTTAATTTTGACATGATTAAGATTACTGATTCTGATGGAACTAATATTGAATTCCTGGATGCAGATACAATCAAAACATTGAATTCAATTGAACTTAAAACCTGGAGATATATTCCAGAATTATTTAAAAAGTCAGATTATTAAAAACAATGAAGCTGCTAGTGGCGTATTGGCTCTTAATATTAGTAATAAGTCGGATAAAAAAATTAATCATAATATAGTTTTAAAAATAGTTGATAGTGAAAATGAAGAAATAAATAAAATATCCTGGTACATGAGTATGCCTAATTATTAGCGCTAACCGATTTACCTGCCTCTACAAGCTTATTCCAAAAGGATATCATGATTTTGATCTTCTTATTGATTCTTTGTAATATTATAGTTTAGTATTTGATAGACTGGAAGATACAATTTGTAAAGAAAATTGATATGAGCATTAAAGGAATTAAACATGTTTAAAAAACACCCTAAAGGTATTTTAACCGTTTTTCTAGTCGAAATGTGGGAACGTTTCGGATTCTATATCATGTCGGCAGTTTATGTTTTATACATGGACAAGGTACTGGAATTTGATGATTCGACTAAAGGCAATCTATATGCATTATTTCTGGGTGCTGCATACCTTTTCCCGATTCTCGGAGGATGGCTGGGAGATAAGATTCTCGGCCAGATTAAAACGATCCGTATCGGTGCATGGATGATGCTGGTCGGATATGTTCTTTTGGCACTTTCCGGTAAAAGTGCAATGCTTCTTTTTTATATCGGTCTGTTTATGGTTGCAGCCGGTACAGGAATTTTTAAAGTTAATATGTCAGTCACGGTTGGAAATTTATATAAAGATCGTATTGAATTGAAAGATGCCGGTTTTAATATTTATTATATGGGTGTAAATGTAGGGGCAACCATAGGTCCTCTGGCTGCCAATATTATTGGAATGATAACAGAAAATTATAATTTATCGTTTGCAGCTGCAGGAGTTGGTATGTTCTTTGCGCTCGGATCACTGGAAATCGGTAAAAAATTATTATCCAACACGGATCGGTTTCATGCTGATACCATTCAATCAAACGAGAATGTAGAAAAGAAGATAGAAGGCAAGGAATTCTGGGAACGTGTTGTTACTTTGATTGTACTTTTCATCATTGCCAGTTTTTTCTGGCTGCCTTTTTATCAGAACAGTTTTGCGCTGACTCTTTTTGCAGACCGATCAACCACTATAATCGAATGGCTCAGACCGGAATCATACGTCACCTTTAATGCATTATTCATTATTCTTTTAACTCCACCTATGTTGGCTTTATTCAGCAGAATGCGCAGAGTGGATAAAGAGCCATCAACACCGGTAAAAATTTTTCTGGGATTACTGATCATGGGATTGGCTATGTTCGTAATGGTATGGGCAGGATTAGCCGGAGGGGATGGGGATATCAATATTATGTCACCGATGTGGTTGATTTCAACTTATTTTCTTATAACCATTGCAGAAATTATGATATCACCAATGGGACAATCTTATGTTTCTAAAGTAGCGCCTCCACAAATTCAGGGATTAATGATGGGCGGCTGGTTTGGTGCAACCGCGCTTGGTGCTATGAGTTCAGGTATTTTTGGTAAATTCTACAGTGACATGGCACATCACCAGTATTTTCTGCTTCTTGGAGTTCTTTCCGTTTTTGCGGCTATGCTTGTGCTAATCTTCATGAAAAAATTGAAAAAGTTTGCAGACTAAACTCAACAATTACAAAAGCAGGAGTGCAATATATGCTGATTCAGGAAAAAGTCAATCAGGCAAAAAAATTACTCAAAGAATTTGATATAGATTGCTGGATTACGTTTGCTCGTGAGAGCCAGATAAATGGAGATCCTACGCTTGCTTTTCTGGTTTCGGCAGATGTCACCTGGCATTCGGCTTTTATTATATCAAAAGATGGACATACTCGTGCAATTGTAGGAAAATATGATAAAATCAACGTTGAAGAAACCGGAGCCTATGATGAAGTCATTGGATTTGTTGAAAGTGCGAAAGATCATATTCAGCATTATATTAAAAAACTAAATCCAAAACAAATTGCGCTTAATTATTCGGAAGGCAGTGAAATATGCGACGGCATAACTCATGGAATGTATCTCACCTTGCATCGGTATCTTGATGAAATCGGAATGACAAATAGGATTATATCTGCAGAAAAAATAGTATCTGCCTTACGTGAACGAAAATCACAATCTGAGCTGAATAACATAAAACAGGCTATTTATATTACACAAGATATCTTTGATGAAGTTGCCCATTTTATCAAACCCGGTATCACAGAAAAGGAAATCGCTTCATTCATGAAAGATGAAATTGAAAAACGGGGAGTCGAACTCGCCTGGGATGAGAATGTTTGTCCTGCCGTCTTTACAGGGCCGGAAACAGCTGAAGCACATTATGCCCCAACCGATAAGGAAGTGGAAAGAGGACATATACTAAATATGGATTTTGGAGTAAAATATGACGGTTATTGTTCGGATATGCAACGCACCTTTTACATTTTGAACGAGGGAGAATCCAAAGCACCCAAGGAAGTTCAGCATGGATTTGATACAATTGTAAAATCGATTGAAACGGCACGCCAGGCCATGTTTATCGGTGCAAAGGGACTTGATGTAGATGCTGTTGCCAGGGAAGTTGTAATTACAGCTGGTTTTGATGAATTTCCCCACGGACTAGGCCATCAGGTTGGCAGATATTCCCATGATGGTACCGCCTTGCTTGGACCGGTATGGGAGAAATATGCGGAGAAGCCTTATAAAAAACTTGAACAAAATATGGTGTTCACGTTGGAACCACGTTTGACAGTAGCAGGACGTGGTATAGCAACCGTCGAAGAAATGGTTGTATTAACCGAAAATGGAGCTGAATATCTTTCAACTCCTCAAAAGGAACTAATTTTAATAAAATAAATCAAAAAACTAGGTTAAGATATTTCAAATGAATAAAACTTTCATCAGTATTTTACATTTTTATCTTATTTGATTTTTAATTATCTTTCATAAATATTTATCAATTTTGGAAGCTTAATTAAAAAATTGATTTTCCTTAAGTCTGTCAGATAAAATGTGTTGAAAAAGGAGATATACTATTATGTTTATAGAAAAAGAATTTTTATCCAACCATTTACCTATATCAAAAATGCAATCAATTACAGCAAATATTCTGATAGTATTTTTGATCATTTTTATGATTACCAGTGCCTGTGACACCCAACCATCGGACGAGGCTGCATCGAAGAATCATTGGGTAGGAACCTGGAACACAGCGCCTCAGCTGGTTGAACCGCGTAATATGCCTCCAGAACCGGGTTTGACTAATAATACACTTCGGCAGGTAGTCTGCGTCTCCATTGGTGGAGATAAAATACGAGTAAGGTTTTCCAATGAGTTCAGCACAAGTCCGGTTACGATGAAATCAGTGCATATTGCTGTATCAAAAGGGAAAAGTACAATTGATTCAACTACTGATTTAGCACTTACTTTCGATGGTAAAACGGATGTTATTATTGAACCAGGTAAGGCTATTGCTTCAGATCCCTTTGATTTCTCATTAAAACCGCGTACAAATTTGGCAGTTACAATATATTTTGGCGATACGGCACCGGATGTAACAGGCCATCCGGGTTCTCGGACCACTTCGTTCATTGCGGCTGGAAATGAAGTTTCGGAAGCAGAATTATCAAGTGCAGTTAAAACTGATCATTGGTACATTATTAATGGTATAGTTGTTATAGCGCCGAAGGAAACGGCAGCCGTTGTCATAATTGGTAATTCAATTACAGATGGACGTGGATCAGGAACTAATAAACAAAATCGCTGGCCGGATGAACTGGCAAAACGATTACTGAAAAATCCTGAAACGCAATATGTAGCTGTTCTGAATCAGGGAATTGGCGGCAATTGTGTCCTTAAACAATGTCTTGGACCCTCCGCATTAGACCGGTTTGAGCGCGATGTGATTAATCAGAGTGGTGTGCGATGGCTGATTATTTTTGAAGGTATAAATGATATTGGTGGCTCCCGGGGTTCTGATGCTGCAATGAAAGTAGCTGGTGATCTGATTGCTGCCTATGATATGATGATTGATAGTGCAAAAGCTAGAGGTATTAGCGTTTATGGAACAACTCTGCTTCCTTTTGGTGGTTCGTTTTATGATTCGCCGGATCATGAGAT
>JARRPN010000232.1:0-4208 GCA_037382875.1 Calditrichaceae bacterium
GATTAAAAATAAACATCGTGACGACTGGACTTCCGTGTATTATCATCGAGCCGACAGCATTGGGATTGGATTTGACCGCACTAAAACAGGCAGCAATGCTGTAAGTCAGTATCACAAACCGGTGGCTAAAAAATTTGCATCTCTGGAAACCTGCCCGGATGAATATCTGCTCTGGTTTCATCATCTACCCTGGGATTATAAAATGAAATCGGGTAAAACTTTGTGGAATGAGTTGTGCTATCATTATTATGACGGTGCTAAGGCGGTGGACGAAATGCAGAAAAAATGGGATGCTTTACAGGATAACATTGATCCGGAAATTTTTAATCATGTTTCTCAGATGTTAAAGATTCAAACGAAAGAAGCCATCTGGTGGCGAAATGCCTGCTTACTTTATTTCCAGACATTTTCCAAACGCCCCATTCCAGAAGGATTAAAAAAGCCGGATAAAACACTGAAGTATTATGAGAATCTTTCATTTCCATTTGCACCACATTAAATTAGAATTGATTGCTAGTTAAATGAAATTAATATTGGACAGGGTATTATGAAGAGTAATGAATTACCCTCCATTTGTCCGTTTTGTAAAAAAGATCATACCATAGACGTCCTGAGGCTGCAAATTACCTCGATTGTAAAATGCCCGCATTGCAAAAAAGAATACTTTATTCCCTATAGTGAAGTCAAGAACTTGCTAAAATTCCAAAATGATTTGGATGATTTGACCAAGGATTCTCCGGGTAAGGATAAATAATTATATAAAATATTCAGAAATAAACTCAGACTATTAAAAAATAGAAATAATCTTTTCATTTCCCTTTCTCAGCGGTCCGGACGAGATTTCCCGTAATGGTGGAACTACTTCCTGAAATGGATTGCAGCAAATATTTGGATTTTAAGACACTAATTAATATAGAAAAGGTCAAAATGTGTTCGGCTGTATTACCGATAAGAGCTACTAAGTTAAACTCATTCTATACTAATGAAAGTAAAGAACATTAGCAGTTAATTAAAATACCAGATTTACTGTTGTACCGGTCCCTACTTGCGATTGTATATTAATTGAACCCTTGAGCAAGCGCATTATTTGCCTGGACAAACTGAGGCCGATGCCGCTGCCATCTTTTTTAGTTGTAAAGAAGGGTACGAAAATTTTTTCCTGTATTTCTTCTGAGATTCCTTGTCCGTTATCACTTACTAGTATACTTATTCTACTTTTTTCATCACTAAAACCTTTGATTTCAATTTGAGGTGATGGCTGACCATTAACAGCATCTGCAGCATTTTTAAGAAGATTGATTAATATCTGTTCGAGCATGGCCGGATCGGCAGTCAGTTTTAAATGTTCAGGCATCGTATAACATTTAAATTGAATATTTCTATCCTTAAACTCTTCAGCCATCAATTTTTTTACTCTTTCAAAAAGTTCAGCAACCGGAAATTCTTCAAATTTTGGTGATGGAAGCCTTGTCAGGCTACGATAAGCTTCAACAAACTGAAGAAGTCCTTCACTTCGTTTTTGAATAGTATGAACGGCCGTATTAATGTCATTATAACACTCCAGTAAATTACCATTGCTCAATTTTTGAAATTCAGATTGCATATCTTCCAGAATTTCTTGTACGCTGCCTGCCATGGATGAAATAGGCGTTATTGAATTCATTATCTCATGTGTCAGCACACGGATCAGTTTCTGCCATGCTTCCATTTCGCTTTCTTCCAGTTGGCTGCGAATGTTCTGAATAGAAACCAGGGTGATCAGACGATTACTTAACATAAATTGTGTACTGTAAATGGCCAGTTGCATTAGATCACCATTGATGTGAATTTTAAGTGTAGTATGTTGCCCGGCTTTTAAATCCATAATGGTTTTTGGTAGAGCAGCACTAATATTTTCCAATTGTTGAATGCGACGGAGCTTTGGTCTATTTAGAAGCCGTTTAGCTGCCGAATTCATCAGTTCGATTTCTCCATTTTCATAAAAAGCTATCAAGCCAATACCAACATGTTGTACAACTGTTTGAAGATATTGATACTGTTCTTCTTTTTCTTTGCGAATTTTTTTAAAATCCTCAATTACAGCAGTGAATGCTTGGTTTAATTCATTAAAAGATGATCCGAGCCCCTTTACGGAAAATGACTGAGAAAAATCCGCATATCGAATTGCTTGTAAAAACTGGCTTAATCGCCGGTTGGTTGTTTCAATAAAACGAATCAGGGAAACGATTTGATATACTATGATTATGACAATTAGAAATTGAGCCGGGTATAATTGACTTTTGATTATAAGTAATACTAAAAGCATTATGCTTATGCTCAATGTAAGAATTCGAAGAAGAATTTGAAGTCTGAAATTTTTAAAGGTCATTACCCACCAGTGCATTACGATCCACTTTTATAGCACAAAATTAATCTAAAATCTTTCTCAACATTTATGTATGAAGACACAAAAATAAATCCAGCTACATATCATATTTTTCCATTCTCCGATAAAGTGAGGTGCGCGTAAGTCCGAGTTCATTAGCTGCTTTTGATATATTTCCGTTATGTTTTTTTAACATTTTTTGTATCAGAATTTTTTCTACAGTCTCCAGCTTATAGTCCTCAAAAGCAATTTTATCGGTTTTATCATCCGATGCAGAAAATAGAAAATCACCGGATTGAAGAATCGTTGATTCACTCATTATCACCGTTCTTTCAATCACATGTCTTAATTCACGAACATTACCAGGCCACTGATATTTTTGCAATTTGTTTATCGCACCCGCGGAAATTTGTCTGGCTGGCCTTTTATATTTTTTAGCAAAAACCTGCATAAAATGTTCGGACAGAACTGAAATATCTTCCTTCCTATCCCGAAGTGGAGGCAGTTCTATTTCTAGCGTGTTAATACGATAAAGCAGATCCTGTCTGAATTTATTTTCCTTAACCATATTATACAATGGCATGTTTGTAGCACAGATAAGCCGGATATCAATGGGTATGGTTTTATTGGAACCTAACCGAATAATTGTGCGGTTTTCCAGTACATTTAAAAGTTTGGATTGCAAAGGTAATGGTAAATTTCCTATCTCATCGAGAAATAAAGTGCCCCCGGATGCAATTTCGAATCGTCCCGGCCGATCTTCTTTGGCGTCTGTGAAGGCGCCTTTCACATGACCAAATAATTCGCTTTCAAATAGGGTATCACTTATTGCTCCCATATCCACGCTTATAAATACTTTATCTGCGCGTTGAGACTGGCGATGAATGGCACGGGCTATTAACTCTTTACCGGTACCATTCTCCCCAAGGATTAATACATTAGCATCAGTACCGGCAACTTTTTCTATTTGATTATAAATTCTTTCCATAGCCGGGCTGCTACCGATTATGTTCTGGTACCGCTGATCGATATCTGCGCTAAGTTGTTTCTGTTGTACTTTTAACTTGGAAGCTTCCATGCGGGATTCTCTTAATTGTAAAGCAGAAAAAAGTGTGGCAAGTAACTTTTCATTCTGCCACGGTTTAAGAATGAAATCCGTAGCGCCCTCCTTAATGGCTTTTACGGCTGTTTCTACATCTCCGTAAGCCGTAATAAGGATAACCACAACAGACGGATCAATTTCTACGATTTTATCCAGCCAATGAAATCCTTCTTTTCCACTGGTCAAATCACCGCTGAAATTCATATCCAAAAAAATTACGTCATAGGATTCATTCTTAAGTAATGCCGGAATACAGTGAGGATCTTTTTCGGTATGCAACAGTTCGACGTGTTTTTTTAGTAAAAGTGATGCCGCCTGAAGAACATCAGGATCATCATCAACAATTAAGACTTTTCCAATTTTATTGTTCAAATCAGCTCTTTTAAATTTTTAGTCATGTAAAAATATAACTATTTTATGATTTGAATGAAATATTTATCAAATTTAACTTAAATAAGATTCTTCCGGTTTTTGAATACATCAGTTCAAGATCAATAAATATTATAAAAATATTGGTCAGGTATATTATTTATTGAAAGTCCCATTTTTAATCAGAATCTACTTTATCAATCCCGATAAATATAAGGTTATAATCCGTTTTCAAATCCCATAGGGATGAAATATTTATTGCAATGGATACCCATAAACATCAATAATCCCGTCAGGGCTGTAATATGTCATCCCTATCGGGATTAAAATAAATTTAGGTGAATTTCAATACTATAAACATTTCATCCCTAC
>JARRPN010000233.1:0-4185 GCA_037382875.1 Calditrichaceae bacterium
AAGCGAAACCAGTGATGTGAATATGAAAGCAACATATTACTGCAACTGGTTTGATGGAACCTATTCTCGTCATCCGAGGACACGATATGGTAAAGTTCACCTTCTTAATAATCTGTATACGGGTATAATAGGGTATGGAGTAGGAGTAACTTGCGTTGCGCAGGTTATGCTGGAAGGTAATTATTTTGAGAATACAGCCATTCCAACTCTTATCTCCCAGGTGAATGATCCTGAGGAAACACTCAGTGGCGATCCGGAGGGTTATTTAAAGGCTGCTTCAAATTTAACAATTAACTCCGGTGAAATAGTTGAAAATTTAAGTGAGTATGAGTTTGATCCCCACACTTATTATGATTACTCTGTAATTGATAGCAACGAAGTAAAGGGAATTGTTCAATCAATGGCTGGTGCAGGTAAGTTGGATTTTGGTACTACAGTAAAAAATGAAGAATCTATGTTTCCAACGAACATTGTTCTCAATCAAAATTATCCTAATCCATTTAATCCAGTAACAAAAATTGAGTTTAGTCTTGAACAGTATACTCATGTAAATTTGGAAGTTTTTGATATTACAGGTAAAAAAGTAAAGACATTACTAAATACAGAAAAAGGTGCCGGTATACATGCAGTTGTTTTTAATGGTTCCAGTCTGGTTTCAGGAATTTACTTTTACAGGCTACAATGTGCCGGCCATGATTTTTACCGGAGAATGATGCTGATAAAATAGCATAAGTTTCGAGGAGTTACCAAAGATGAATCAGAAGAGCTCACTAATTTTAATTATTTTATTTAGTTTTGCATTTGGCCAGGAAGTAATAATCCAGGAAAATATGACTGGATTTTGTTTTGTAGATGGAATCATTGAAAATGGTGTATCAGGTTTTACCGGAGATGGATATGCTAATCCCGATGCTGGTGTTGGGGTAAGTATGGCCTGGAACATTCATGCAGAATCAGCAGGGACATATCATATAAGATGGCGTTATGCACTTGGGGGCAATCCGGGTGATCGCCCGGCGAGACTTCTAATAAACGGAGTTGAAGCTATTGAAACCATAAATTTTGCTTATACTACCGATTGGGATAACTGGGTTTTGACTGATTCATTTACTGTTATTTTTGATGAAGGAAGTAATAATATTCGAATCGAAGCATATTCTGGGAGCGGTTTAGCAAATTATGATTATTTAAGTGTTCTTGGTGAGGGTATTTCAGCATCTGGTTGTAATAACTTTTATACGCTAAGTGCTGATCAAAATTTTGCAGAAGGAGGGACTATCTCATATCAGCCTGCACAGGATTATTATGAAGAAGGAACTATGATCACACTTGAAGCTGAAGCGAGCTCCGGATACTTTTTCCAAAGTTGGACAGGTGATGAAACAAGCAATGAAGAAACTTATAATTTTCCAATAACAAAAAATACAGACATCTCGGCCATATTTTTACCTGAAGGTACATCTATGGATACGAGCTTAATTGGATATGCAACTGTACAGGATGATAAAGGTACGGAATACTTGACTATCGGTGGTGCTCTGGGTAGCGAAATTGAAGTGGAATCATTAGAGGATTTACAAACATATTTAAACAATGATGATCCTTATATTGTGAACATTTCTAATAAGATTGTTGGATCTGAGAATGTTAAAGTCGGTTCAAATAAAAGTATATTTGGTGTAGGAGATTCAGCATACTTGCAAGGAATAGGATTGGAGTTAAGTAATGCTCGAAATATAATTATTCATAACTTAAAAATATCTCATGTAACGCCTCAGGATGCAATAGAAATAAATAATTCCAAAAATGTCTGGATTGACCATTGTGAATTTTTTTCAGATCGGGAACATGGACAAGATTACTATGACGGTTTATTGGACATCAAAAATGAATCTGCATTTATAACGGTATCGTGGTCAAAATTTCATGATCATTACAAAACAGTTTTGATAAGTTCGGGTGATACTCAAATCGCCGATTCCTCTATCCGAGTAACTTTTCATCATAACTATTTTTATAACTGTGAATCACGTTTGCCTAGCATTCGTTTTGGTAAAGCGCATATTTTTAATAACTATTATAAAAACTGCAGTACAGCAATAAATTCCAGAATGGGAGCTTGTGTCAGAGTAGAACGAAATTTTTTTAATCAGGTTGGTACTGCTGTTATGATGGTCTATAGTCCGGAAAAAGGAAGTGTTGAGTTAATTGATAACAGATTTGGCACAAGTAGATATTCAACAACTCCAGAGTGTACATTAAATTTACCATATGAATATTCATCTGACTTAAACGAAACTATGGATATACCTTTTTTAATAGCTGGTGATATTGTATCTATAGAAAATCAGAAAGTACAACCGTTAACTTTTAGTTTAAAAAATTATCCCAATCCGTTTAATCCGAAAACTGTAATACAGTATACTGTAGGAAATAAACAAAATGTAAATCTACAAAAGGTTGATTTAAGTATATTCAATACCATTGGTCAAAAAGTAACTACCCTGGTATCAAAAAAGCAGTTGGCTGGTATGTATCAAATAACGTGGGATGCATCGGATTTACCGGGTGGATTGTATATTTGTAGACTAAAAGTTGGAACAATATCAATAAATAACAAAATGATATTACTGAAGTAAGTCGACATCATAAGTTTTATTGGAGAACATCATTATGAATCGATTAACATTTTTGATTATTATTTTGGTAGTGAGTTATCATATATTATTGCCGCAGGATCATTATGACGTAGTCGTTGACTGGCAGGGAACTGGTGATTATAAGACAATATCGGAGGCGGTTGATGCCCTGTCAATGTATCCATATCAACGCACAGTTATTTTTATCAAGAAAGGTGTTTATGAAGAAAAAATTCGTATTGAAAAAAATTACATTACCTTAAAAGGTGAATCCCGGGATAGTACTATTATCCGTTACAACCTTCCTCGGGAAGCCTGGAATAAAAACAAGGATTACCTTGGTCCGGGTGTTGTTAATATTGAGGGCGATGATTGTATTCTGGATAATCTTACAATAGAAAACAGCCAACCGGTAATCGGGCCGCACGCCTTTGCTGTTTACGGTCTTAATCCCAATCGTGTAATCATCATTAATTGTAATGTCCTGAGTAAGGGAGGCGATACGGTATCCTTATGGAATTATAAAGAAGGTATGTATTATCATGCGAACTGTTTTTTTGAAGGTGCCGTGGATTTCGTTTGTCCTCGTGGATGGTGCTTTATACGGGATTCAAAATTTTATGAGGTCAAGAAAACAGCAGCTATCTGGCATGCTGGTAATTATAGTCCGGATCAGAAATTTGTTTTGCAAAACTGTAGTTTTGATGGTGTAAAAGGATTTGATTTAGGACGTCATCACTACGAAGCACAATTTTATTTGCTTGATTGTACCTTCTCGGAAAATATGAGTGACAAACCAATTTATAAAGTATATGATAAAAATCCGGATCGAAATAATCCCTATTATGGTGGTGAACGGAAATATTTTTTTAATTGTCAGAAAGATGGACAGACCTATAACTGGTATAAGAACAATCTTGATCAAGCCCCCGGAAATCCAAAACCGGAAGATATAGCAGCTGCCTGGACTTTTCAAAATCAATGGGAGCCGGAATTAAAATCACCAATAAAAATAACAAGTTACGTTATAAATGATCACTCAATAATATTAGAATTTGATGAAATAGTAACCGTGCGAGATATACCAATCTTTGAGAATAGTGAAGGGAAACAATTCAAAATTAAAGTGATGCGCTTTAATGATATAAATCGTTTATCATTTACATCTGAAACTCCAATAACTAAAAGTGATCTTATTGGAGAGATGAAATTAATTCAGGGCGACATTATTGCATCTATGGCTTATATACAGATACGATCAATCGGAAAAAAATTCAATATTATATTAAACTAATCAATATTTTTTTGGAAATTCTTATATGCGATATGGATTTGTTTTAATTATTCTTATTTTTTTATTAATGTTCTACAGGCACAGGACTATATACCTATCTGGCCTGATCAAGAAATGCCTAATTCAAAAGGACTAAAGTTAGAAAGAATTGAAAAAAATGAACGTGTTACACAAATATCAAAACCTGGTATTTATTCATTCTTTCCTTCCAAAGAAGAGAACACCCATAGCGCCGTTCTTATTTTGCCTTCA
>JARRPN010000234.1:0-5060 GCA_037382875.1 Calditrichaceae bacterium
GCTCAGGATGGACTTCAAACATAGAATCTGACATAGTGCGGTAGAATCCAATGCTGAACTCAGAATTTTCAAAGGTGGAAAAATTGGCCATAATAAGTTGTCGTGATAAATCATAGGTTGAAGGCGCTGTATACCATTCCATCATACCGCCATCATAGTAAGTAATCAACAAATCCTCGATAGGTGGATTGCCGGCATTATTTATTTCTGTCTGATCATAATACAAAAACAAATCCACCGGGTATAAGATATCAATACCTGTAAAATTGAAATGGTACGATTTGCTTAAAAAATTCAGATCACTAATGGGTGGCAGCACTGAATCTATAGATGTTGATACTGTAATATATTCCGAACCGGTAACGTTTAACGCATCTGGACGAAATTCAATAAAACCATCGCCAAAATAGTACAAGCTACGACCTTCAACCAGAAGAACGGAAACATCAAATGGCTGGAGTTCAAATGTCAAACCAGCCAAATTACTGCCCGGGATATTAATCTGCAGTTGTACAGCATCTATTTCCGGAAATCCCCAGTAATTATTATTTAGATTTAAGGTACTGACAGTCGTTCCTGACGCAATCGCATTTTGCACACCACCGGCACGGTTGTGATAAAAATTATTTTGTAAACTCGATGCACTCCCTACAGTTAGTATGTTACAATTAATCAGATAAAGACCACCCCCTTCTCCAGCTGCCAAATTACCTGAAACATGATTGGACCAAAGTTCAATATTGGCATCATACATATCCGAGAAACAGATACCACCGCCATTTTGCAAACTGTTATTGTTAACAAACAGGTTATGATTCAAAACGATATCGGCAGCCATTTCAACAAATAAGCCTCCCCCACTGCCCTGAGCATAGTTTTCGCCAAAACTGTTTTCCTTTATTCTTTTGTTTGTTATGCTGCCACGGATTTACATACATGCTACAACATTCTGGCCATCTTTTCGATTTATCATGTTATTGGAGCCCGTGATTTGCATGGATTTGATTTTCAGCAATTGTTGAACCGCTGCAACCCTGTAAAAATATGCCGCCACCTTCATATCCTAAAGCATCATTGAATTCGATGATTGAATGTTTGATAACAACAGAACTGGCCTGCGCAAATATACCACCGCCCCCCAAAGCTGTGTTATCATGGATACGACAATCACGAATAACCGGTGTTTCTACACTCCCTGAACTGTAAATGCGTATTCCACCGCCGGGATTATTGTCATTATTTCCAGTAATCGTACAGTTCTCGATGATAGGATTTGAACTGAATATCTCAATGCCCGGTCCAAGCGAATCGGGATTTGTATGGGTTAGTAACAAATTCATAATCTGAGTTTGATTGGATAAAGGCATACCAATACTCATAACAGGACCCGGATTTAAAGAAACTATGGCTGTAGTATCCGTTAAACTGGCACCCTGCATGACAAAATCATTAAAACCAGTCAACCCAGATATATCCAGTTGCTCATAATAATAGCCTGGTTCGATGCGAATAGTATCCTGGTCACCGATTACAGACAATGCATATGTGATTGTTGCGAACGGACTGGCCTGACTACCGTCTAACGTATCATTACCGGTTGTGCTGACCCAAAAAACCTGATTTTGTGCAAAAACAGGTGCGGTAATAAGTAACATAAAAATATATATTAATCGATGATATCTTTTGGATTTATTCTTAAAGGAGGTAATAAGCATATCACACAACCCTCGCTTAATTTAACTGAAGTAAAAGTTAAATAATCAACAAAGCTATTATGGCTCAATGATTGCAGTCACATGAAACCAGGATCAGGATAGATCGTCCAGGGATATTCTTTGCTTTATTATTCGGAAATTTTGATAAATACTACAGTATTTTTTTATATGCTTTGTATAGCACCCAGATATTATTTACATAGGATATCGTTTCATCTGAGCCGTAAAAATAGCCGTGTATGGGTTTCCTCTGAGGCCATACCTGTAAATGTAATTCCCAGTCAGAATGTTTTAATGAAGCGAGATAAGGTGATACCAAACGCCATTGATGCGGAGATTTTTTGTAATAACGAGCAATATCCTGAGCGTCAAACACTCGGCCAACACCGCAATTATAGCTGGCCAGAGCCAGCTTGGTCCGTTCACTCACATCAGCTTCCGGGAAATAACGCAATTGTTTTTTTAAATGATAAATTCCAGCGGTTATATTTTCGCGGGGGTTTTTCATGATATATTCAATATCCAGTTCTCGACTTATTTCCCGGGCCGTTCCCGGCATAATCTGCATCAGACCATGTGCACCGACCCGGCTTTTTGCTTTTGTTTTGAACCCTGATTCCTGTACAATTTGGGCAGCAATCAATCGCCAGTCAAAACCGTAGCGTTTTGAATATTTTTTTATGATGGGTTTATATTTTTTTATTGATTCGCTCAAATGCCGGCGTGAAAGTTGCTCTTTAATCAACTCCAGCTGCTTCTTCTCAGCAATTTGTTCCTTAATTGTCTTACGAAGCTCTGACGGATCGGTATTTTTATAAGCCTTGCTATTCGATGATTGACAGGCTAAGAGAAATAAAGCGATCCAGCTTATGTAAATCCATTTACTTACTTTCAATTTAAACTCATGCCTATAATTAATCCTACAATCAAACCGATCATTATGAAAATACCTGCAACGACGACTCCGACTGCTAAATTCCCCTTCTCCAGTTCAATGGGAATATCAAAGCGGGTGGTTTTATTCACCAGTTTATAGGTGCCAATCGATGATAACATACCTACAATAACGCCAAAAATGGCATAAATAAAATTGCGAATCATGATGGGATCAAACCATTCAAATTCCATGAGAATTCCTTTAATGATTTTGATTTATTATTGAATTATCGTTTGTTTTCATGCGGACTAAAATAAAATGGCTAAGAACTGCCGTAAAAATGCCAGCAAGATAATAACCCGATCCTATGGTTAAACCAATCGCTCCACCGATCCAGATTCCGCCTGCGGCTTGCAGACCATTTGTCTGCCCTTGTTTTAATAACATTTGTGCAGCGGCTAAAATACTGACAGCCAGAATTAAAGCCATAAACAAGGCCAATTCGGCAAATAGAAACTCAGTCCCAAATATACGACTGGACACCATCTTTAACAGAGCACCTCCCAGTGCTACCAGGATAATAAAATAACCCGAATAGTTTTTAGTTTCCTTGGGGATAGCCATACTGATCATAACAGCGCATAATAAGGTAAGTAATAGTCTTACAATAAACTGAAGACTTTCAAGCCATTCCGGATTTATAATCAATGAAACCTTCCTTGTTGTTTTTGTGCTACCGCTTGTTTATGAACAGTAGTGGCTAATGATCCTGAAAGTAATTAAGCTATTTAACTTTATACAGTTTAAAAATTTTTAATTTTATTGTCAATGATTTTTCCGTCAATTTAACCTTTATGACGTTTAACCGGACATTGACTGCATAACTTCATGTGGCAATATTCGGATTGCAACACCAAGAGTGATTGATTGACGGCCTGTGTCGGCCATATTTCAAAACAATCATCAAACCAGCTACTACCTTTCCTGAGACAACCGTAAGCTGATACCAGCGGTAAAAAAAGATAGAACGACTGAAGATAGGCTAAAAATCCCTCGCTGCCGGATAGATTTGCTTTTACTGCTGCCATCGGTAAGACAACGTTGATCAACAATTCAATGATACGGGCTTCACCCATGCTTGTTTTTCCAGTTGTATTATTTCGTTGTTTACCCAGAGCATAGTGTGTTTGCCAGTATTTTTCCGGCCGGATTTGGAATAAATTGATAATTTCATTGAGTGTGAATGCGTAATCTCTGCGCTTTTGTAAAACATGGATTAATCGATTGAACAGATCGAAACGATGATGCTGCAGAATATGTAAGCCGTTAGCCAGCCGACTATGCGGATGATTGTATGGACGGACACCGGCATACTGCCAGCTATCCGGATCAAAGGACAAACCCGGGAGAAGAAACTTATACGCATGATACTCTTGCCTGATATGCTGTGAATAACTATCTCTGCATTCCGGCTTGATGAAACCGGACAAGCCAGCATAGACCGCAAAAAGTTTATGGTAGTCTGATTCTAATATGTTTTTATGCTCCATCAGCCATGACCAGTTTAGCTGCTCAGCAAGCAACTGAAAACTATTGGCATTGGCCGGATAGCCCAATGTTCTGAAAAAATGAATATAGAATAATTCCTGATTGTTATGTTTATGTAACGATTTGATAAACCTGTTCATTTTCTGTTCAAATCGTATTAGGGCCAATGCCATTAAATTTGACTTTAGTTTTGTATGATATTCACTGTTCGGTTTACAATAGCATTCCGGTGTATTAAAAGATGTTACCGGTTTTGGTAGAGGTAAGGTGGCAATGGGATCCTGGGACCATTGTGATTTAACAGGAACTGAATGATCCTGATGACCAACTAAATGCAGAATCACCTGCCGATATAGTTTATCCAGATGATGATGATGCGCATACCAATCTGAGGTTTTTCGATGACATTCCACATCCCCCTGATAAATCATACCATCCAGCTCAAAACGAGCTGAGATAAAATCCGGACCGCGACAAATATTAAGGGTGCCGCTGTTTAACACACGCAAACGCCGTCCCTGACTATAAATAGTTTTTCCGCTACGGGCATAGTATTGCCACCAGCGATAGAGTTCTTCTTCTTGCATTTAAATTAGTACTGGATTATATTCCATTTATTAATTTATATTCCAATTGGAATATAACAATCGTAATTTAAAATAACAATAGCTATGATCAATATTTCAGAAGTGAGTCAACGCATCGATCTGATTCGCAAACAGAATGGCTGGACACAGGGAGAAATGGCAGAAGCGCTACAATTAAGCCAGCCCGCTGTTAGTATATATCTTAAGGAACGCATCCCACCAGCAGAAACCTTGCTGCGGCTGGCAGAAATCGGTAACACGACGATTGAATGGATCTTAACGGGTCAGAAATCCTATTATTATCAGACAATTAAAAACAATGTTAAGGATAAC